>DATHAP010000150.1 GCA_035489715.1 Actinomycetes bacterium | reverse complement strand
CTGCAAGCCCCCCGCCAGCCGACGCCACCGTCTGGTACACGTTCACGTCCGACGCCCGCACCGGCGTGGACATCGACTCCTTCGACTCCTCGTACTCCGTCAGCATGCTGGTCACGACCGGCACTCCGGGGGAGGACCTGGACACCGTGCTCTGTGGTGGCGGTCGCTTCACGGTGACCGTCTCGGGCACGTACACGTGCACGGAGTCGGAGAGCCTGTCCCTGTTCGGCGGGCTCGATCAGACCGTTCGCGGCACCAAGGTGACCGGCTTCGTCGACCAGCAGAGCGCGGCCGTCTGTGACGGCACGGTGCAGGACTGGACCCTCACGGTCGTGCCGGACGAGGGCTCCTACAAGGAGGCCACGGCTGCACGCTGCCGCCTGAGACCAGAGCCGGCGCTCCGTCGGCTCAGCCTGGCGTCGACGGGCCGGGGACGAACGCCGGCCCGTGCCCGGGCACCACCCGGACCGGCTCGAGTGCGAGCAGCCGTTCGCGGCTGGCGTGCAGGGCCGGCAGGTCGGTCGCCCGCGGGTCCTCGGCCGGACCTTCGGCGAACCACCAGAGGTGCGTGCAGGCGACCAGCCCCTCGGCGGTCTCGACCAGCGTGCTGATGTCCTGGGCGGTGTGGCCGGGCGTCTCCATCAGCCGCACCGACGGCGACACCTCCCGTCCCTCGGCCGGCTGGTCGTCCCACTGGTCGCCCTGGTAGACCGCCCACGCGTCGTGGACCCGCGCGTTCGGGAACAGCGCTATGTGCCACGTGTGGTCGGGGTGGTGGTGGCTCAGGACGACGTCCGTGACGTCGCCGGCCGACACCTCGAGAGTGGTCATCGGGTCCAGGATCAGCGAGGGGCTGCGGACCATTCCAGGGTCCACGACGACCGTAGAGGCGCCGTCGCGGACCAGCACCACGCTCGAGGCCACGCCCTCACCGGTCGCATAGCCGGCGTGCAGGACGGTGAGCTCGGCGGTCATGGCGGCACGCTAGCCGCTGCCGGACCGGGCCCGTCGGGATCAGGGTCCAGCGGGAGCCGTGACGGACACCGGCACCTCGCTCACCCGGGCCGGGGCGGCCTCCCAGGGCCGGCGCAGCTCGAGCCGGACGACGTACTCGCCGGTCCGGTCGGCGCGGATCCGCAGCACGCGCGCCCGGCCGGCCCCGACGCCGGGCGGCGGGTCGGGCTGCACCCAGTCGTCCTCGACGACGGCCAGCCCGGGAGGGAGCGCAGGCACCTCCCAGCGGTACCCCGCACCGGGCAGGTCGGACACACTCAGCTCGACGACATCGCCGACGGTGACCTCACGCCGGGACTCCCGCTCGACCGCTCGTTCGGACTCGTCCACGACCCGTCCCGGTGCTCGGCCGCCGCCGCGGCTTTGCCCGCCCTTTCCCATGCGGGGCGGACCTGCGTCTACCGTCACGACCATAGCGGCGCCGGGTCGCGCCGCATGGGGGAGGAGGTCGCCGTGGCGATCAAGGAGAAGCCCGTGCCGGGCGTTGCGAGCACCGAGGTCGGCGGGGTGCGCCGGGTGCTCAACTGCCAGCCGTCGCCCGGGACCGAGACCGACTGGCGGATGCACAACGCCGCCGACGCGGGGGTGATGCGGGCGCCCGCCCGCGCGATCCCGGCGTCCCGCGACCTGCGCGAGGACTGGTGGACGGTCGGCGACCAGAAGGACACCGGCTCGTGCGTCGGGTGGGCCACGGCCGAGGGCGTGCTGCGCTGGCACTTCGTGCAGGCCGGCCGGCTGCCCAAGACGCCGCGTCTCTCACCGCGCTTCATCTGGATGGCCGCGAAGGAGACCGACCAGTTCGTGGCCCAGCCCACGACCTTCATCGAGTCCGACGGCACCTGGCTCAAGGCGGCGTTGGACGTGTCGCGCAAGTGGGGTGCCGTGCAGGACTCGGTGCTGCCGTTCGCGTCCGGCAAGCTCTACGCCGGGGAGGTGGCCACGTTCTACGCCCTGTCGACCCAGCTCAAGATCGCCGCGTACTTCAACCTCGGCACCGACCCGACCGACTGGCGCACCTGGCTGGCCCAGAACGGGCCGATCCTGACCCGGCTCGACGTCGACAGCACCTGGGACAACGCAACGGCGAGCAAGGGCAAGCTGACGACGTACAAGCCGGCCACCGCCCGGGGTGGGCACGCCGTCGCGATGGTGGGCTACACCTCGACCGGCTTCATCATCCGCAACAGCTGGGGCACCGGCTGGGGCGACAACGGGTTCGCCTACGCCAGCAACGCCTACGCGAAGAAGGCCTTCACCGAGGCCTTCGGCGTCACCGTCTGACCGAACCGGCGGTCAGTCGCCGAGCGGCACCCGGACCAGCTCGCCCCCCAGGTTGCTCGTGACGAGCAGCATGTCGCCGTACTGCCGGGCGAACGGCGGGTAGCTCCCCACCTGCAGCAGCCGCACGAGCCGTCGGGACCTGGCGTCGACCTCGGCCACCTGGTCGATCTCCGGCAGCCCCACCCACACCGAGGGGCCGGTGGCCGTGACGGCGAGGCCGTTGCCGGGCAGCTCGACGCGGTCCGTGACGAGCCCGGACTCCGCGTCGACGCGCAGCAGCTCGGGGCGGGCCACCATCGCGACCCAGACGGCGTCGGCGGTCGCGGCGATGCCGGCGGGGGAGGCGGGCAGCAGCGTCGGCACCAGCCGGTCCCGCCCGGGCTGGTAGCGCAGGACGCGGAACGGCGGACCCACGTCGGTGACCCACACCGAGCCGCCGGCCACGGCCACGTCGTAGGCGCGGGTGGTCGGCGGCAGCTGGATGGTGTCGAGCAGCTCCCCGGTGGCGGCGTCGATCCGCAGCAGGGTGGCGCCGGCGGTCGACCAGAGATCACCGCCGTCGACGGCCATGCCGAACGGCCCGCGGTCGCCGGTCGTGCGGACCTGGTGCACGACCTCACCGGTGCGCGGGTCCACCGCGACCACCAGGTTGGACAGTCGCAGGCTGACCCAGACCAGGTCACCGACCGGTTCGACGTCGAACGCGCTGCCGTCCTCGCCGGGCAGCTCGATCCGGGTGGTGATGTCACCGCCGTCGAGCGCGACGCCGGTCAGCCGCTGGGTCTGGTCGGTCACCCAGGCGGTGCGCCCGTCGCTGCCGACCCGGTAGACCGGCTGGCCGATGTCGGTGAGCCCGGCGCCCTGCGGTACCACCGCGGTCACCTGCCCGCCCTGGCGGTCGTCCTCGGCCGGGGGTGCGCTGCGCCGATCGTCCGGACCGCCCTGGACGAGCAGCACCACGAGCACGACGGCGGCGGCAGCCGCGCCGGCCAGGACGACCCGCGCCGTCCGGCGTGATCGGTCGAGACGCTCCTCCAGCCGGCTGGCCGCCGCGTGGACGTCGATCTCCGCCACGTCGGCCTCGGCGGCGAGGGCGGACTCCAGCGCGCGCTCCAGGTCCCACGGCTGCGTCGTCGGCGTCGTCATCACCGACCCCCTTCCATCGCCCGCGCGAGTGCGTCGAGGGCCCGGGACGCGTGGGCCTTCACCGTCCCTCGGCTGATCCGCAGCTCGGCGGCGATCTCGGCCTCGCTGAGGCCGCCGTAGTAGCGCAGCACGACGACCTCGCGCTGACGCTGGGGCAGGCCACGCACGTAGGCGACCAGCTCGCGCTCGCGCGAGCGCTGGAGGGCTTCCTCCTCGGCGGAGCCGGTCGTCGTCGGTGGCGCCGGCAGGTCGGTGTTGCGCACGGTGCGGCGGCGCCGCAGCTTGCTGCGCGACCCGTTGAGCACCGCCGAGCGCAGGTAGCGGAAGCCGTCGTCGGGGTCCCGCAGCCAGAGCCGCCGGCGGTGCAGACCGGTGAAGGCGTCCATCACCACGTCCTCCGCGGTCTCCTGGTCGTCGACGAGGAGCACGGCGAGCCGGACCAGCCGCGGGTAGTGGGCGGCGAACAGGGAGCCGACGAGGTCGCCGGTGGGCGGGTCGGCCACCACGGCGCCCGCACACACCTGGCTCTCGTCCACGTGTCAGCCCCTTGGCCGCAGTATCCGCCTTCCGACGCCCTGAGTGACGCACCAGCGCGGCTTCGGTTGACAGGTAAACCGATCCGGGTGGTGCACGTCTCAGGGCCCGTACATCCGACACGCGAGGGGGAGGACCGAGATGGGAAGGACCACCGGACAACGGCTCACGGGGGCAGCCGTGGGCATCCTGGTCGCCTGCCTGCTGGCGGCCTGCGCGGGGGACGAGCCGACAGCCGCCGGCGCGACCACGACGACGTCTGCAACCACGACGACGACCACGACCCCGTCGACGACGCCGGCTGCGGTGGTGACCGACGGCACGGCGGTCGTCGCCGAGGTCGTGGACCGCACCAAGGTCCGTGGGGCGTTCCACCTGGCAGTCGGCTCGGGGTCGGTGTGGGTCACCGTGCCACGGCGCCTCGAGGTGGTCCGGCTCGACCGGCGGACCGGCAAGGTCCGCGCCAGGATCGACATCGGCGGCCGCGGCGCGGACAACGCGGCCGGCGAGCCGACCTTCGTCGCGTTCGGTGCGGGCGCCGTCTGGGCCACCAGCCCGACCGAGGACACCGTCGTACGGATCGATCCGTCGGACGACACCGTCACGGACCGGATCGCGGTCGGCGACGACCCGTGGCAGCTCGCTGCCGGCACCGACGCCGTCTGGGTCACCAACCACCACGGCTCTGCGACCGCGTCGGTCAGCCGGATCGACCCGGCGACCCGCGAGGTCGTCGCGACCGTGCCCATGGGCACCCCACCGCAGGGACCGGGCCATGTGGCGGTCGGGCCCGGATCGGTCTGGGTCAACGTCGACAGCGACGACGCTGTGGTCCGGATCGACCCGCGCACCGACCAGGTGGTGGCGACCGTCCCGGTCGACGGCGCCTGCGGCGGGGTCGCCGTCGGGCGCAGCGTCTGGGTGTCGTCGCGGATCTGCGGCAGCAGCGTGTCCCAGATCGACCCGGTCACCGGAGAGGTGCTCACGGAGACCGAGCTGCCCGGGTTGACCCTGGGTGTGGCCGAGCTGGCGGGCTCGGGCTGGGTGGCCCGGGTCGTGGGCTTCCGCGGCCACCTGACGCGGATCGAGCCGTCGACCGGCGACGTGCTCGGCTCGCTGGACGTCGGGCACGACGTCGCCGCCCTCACCTCGGCCGGCGGGGTGCTGTGGGCGGTCGGCGGGGACACGGTGAGCCGGGTCGCCCCGCGGCCGCTGTGAGGCGCTGAGCCGGCGGAGGGGAGTGCGCCGGGCAAGGACCGGTCCTTGCCCGGCGCACCGGCACGCGGGCCGGCGCGGTAGAGTGGCCGGGTTGGACACGCGGGAACACCGGTTCCCGCGGGCGTGTTTGACCCGATTGTCGCTCCCGTCCTGGACGGGAGCCCCGGCCTGCGAGTTGCCGGCCACGGGAGACCGTGGCCACGCGGGCACCCCCAGGCGACGCACCTCGAGCCCGCCGGGCCGAGCCGGTCGCCACGAGATGTGATCCACAGGGCAACGGTTGCCCTGGCCTCCCGCTCCGGGAGGCGGTACGAGAGGACCTGCATGCAGAAGACCGATGCTGTCGAGGTCGAGGGCCGCGTCACCGAGGCGCTGCCGAACGGCATGTTCCGCGTCGAGCTGACCAACGGGCACAAGGTGCTGGCGCACCTGTCCGGCCGGATGCGGCGCAACTACATCCGCGTCATGCTCGAGGACCGAGTCGTCGTCGAGCTCTCCACCTACGACCTCACCCGCGGCCGGCTGGTCTACCGCCACAAGTAAACGGCGGTCTCACCGGTCCACGGAGGAACACATGACCACACCCACCAACGGCACCGGCAGCGGGACCACCGCGCTGGTGTTCCAGGCTCCGCCCGTCCCGGACGGGGTCGACCCGTACGAGGTCGACGAGCCGGCGCACGACGTCCGCTCCGCCGGTCGCGGCCCGTCCGGTCGCTCCGGCGGAACGGGCGGACCTGTCCGGTCTGGCGGCCCGGTCAACGGCCAGCCGGCCGCCGGCTCGCTGCGGATGCTCAAGGGCGCCCGAGCCGCGGCCGCCGGCATGAAGATCTCCGATGACCAGATCCGGGCCGTCCTCGAGGACCCGCAGGACGTCCAGCCCGACCCCAGCCAGCCCACCCGCACCCGGCTGCACCGCGACGGGCTGACGGTCACCACGGGCAACGACGGGATGATCCTGCGCGTCACGCGCAAGCGCTAGACCGGTCGGGACCAACGTCCCCCGCGACACGGACCGTCCGGCCCTCGGCACGAGGGATCGCGGCGCGCTCTACTGGTCGGGTGACCGCTGAAGCGCGCCCATGAGCAGCCGTACGCCGACTTCGAACTCGAGGAAGGCGGCCGATCGCCAGCGCCGCGCTGGCGAGCTCGCCGCCGAGCGGGCGCACGCCGAGCGCCGCCGCCGGCTGCGGATCGCCGTGGCGTCCATCGCTGCGGTCGCCCTCGTCCTGACCGGGCTGGTGGTGGCCAGCGTCGCCGGGTTCGGTGACGGCGCCGACGACCCGGCCGCGGCGTCCACCAGCTCGGCCGATGCGGCGGTCAAGGCGGCGACCAGCGTCCCCCCGTCCGCGTTGGACGCGGTCGGCGCCGGCACCAGCGAGACGCCGCCGACCCGGGTGCCGGACGCCAGGGCGATCACCCAGGACGGCAAGCCCCAGGTCCTCTACGTCGGGGCGGAGTACTGCCCCTTCTGCGCCGCCCAGCGCTGGCCGGTGGTCGTCGCGCTCTCCCGCTTCGGCACCTGGAAGGGCCTCGGTGGCTCGGAGTCGGCCAGTGACGACGTCTACCCCCGCACCAGGACGCTGACCTTCCACGGCGCGAGCTACACCAGCGACTACCTCTCGTTCACCGGTGTCGAGACGTCCACGAACCAGAAGGTGAACGGCGCGTACGAGAAGCTGGACGAGCTGAAGGGTGAAGACGCCCGGACGTTCGTGACCTACGCCCGGCCACCGTTCATCTCCGGGCCAGCCGGCTCCATCCCGTTCCTTTCCCTCGGCGGCGAGTTCGTCCTCGGTGGGTCGCAGTACGTCCCCGACGTCCTGGTGGGCAAGTCTCGGACGGACATCGCGTCCGCGCTCGACGACCCGCAGAGCGACACCGCGCAGGCCGTCAACGGGTCGGCGAACGTGCTGACGGCCGCCCTGTGCGAGCTGACCGACGGACAGCCGCACAACGTCTGCATGTCGACGGGCGTGATGACGGCGGCGAAGAAGCTCGACGCGGGCTCGTGACCCCGACCCGGCGGGCGGTCCTGCTCACGCTGCCCCTGGCCCTGCTGGGGCTCGGGGTGTCGATCTACCTCGCCTACGAGCACTACTCCACGTCGGCGACGCTGGCCTGCCCCGACACCGGTGCCATCAACTGCGTGAAGGTCACCAGCAGCTCGTACTCCGAGCTGGCCGGTGTGCCGGTGGCCCTGCTCGGGCTCGTCTACTACGTGGGGATCGTCGCCCTGTGCCTGCCCGTCGCGTGGCGCACGGCGAGCCCCTTGGTGTCGCGGCTGCGGATCGCGGCGCTCGCCGCCGGTGTCGGGTTCGTCTTCTACCTGGTGTGGGCCGAGCTGTTCCGGATCGACGCGATCTGCCTGTGGTGCACCGTGGTCCACGTGTCCACCGTGGTGCTCTTCGCGGTCGTGCTGCTCCTCGCGGCTCTGGCACCGCCGGCCGCCGGCGCTCAGCCGATGGCCACGGCTCCCGCACGTCGTGGGTCGCCCGCCGCCTGAAGCCCCCCGTCCGGCGTCACGCCGGTCGCCGCCACGCCGCCGAAGTACATCGAGTGCGGGTGGTGCCGCCGTACCTCGAGCTCCAGCACGGGAAGCGGCAGGTCCTCCTCGGCGTCGACCCGCACGCCGCCGCCCTCGACGTGGTGGACGTGCAGCCGCGGCCGGTCGACGGCCGCCTGCAGGGTCGTCCCACCGTTGGCGTACGACGCCAGCACCTGCAGCAGCGCGGTCGTGATGCGGTCGGCGCCGGGGCTGCCGATCGCCAGCGCCGCTCCATCGGCCCGGCGCCCGACGGTCGGCGCCATGTTGCTCGCCAGGTGGGTGCCCGGCGGCGGCTGCGCACCCCGGTTGAGCTCGCGCTCGCCCAGGCAGTTGTTGAGCCACAGGCCGGTGCCGGGCACCGTGGCACCGGAGCCGTAGCCGTAGGACGAGGTGACGGCGCACGCCCCGCCGTCGCTGTCGACCACCGACACGTGCGCGGTGCTCGGTGACGTCGCACCGGCGTGCCCGACCCCGCGCAGCAGCTCCCACGCGGCGGCCCCCCGGTCGTCGGCGAGGTCGATCCGTTCGCGGCGCACCTCGAGCACCTGTCGCTGCACCTCCACCAGGTGGGCCACGTCGTCGCGCGTCCACTCGCCGCGCGGCCGGTCGCCCAGCAGGGTCAGCATCGCCGCGAGCACCGCCCCGCCGATGGCGGGCGGCGGGTTCGTCCGCAGCCGCCAGGCGCCTACGTCGACGTCCAGTGCGGGCCGGACCACCGGGCGGTACGCCGCGAGGTCCTCGGCCGAGACCAGGCCGCCACGGTCGGCCATGTCCTCGGCCATGATCGCAGCGACGTCGCCGGTGTAGAAGGCGTCCGGTCCGACGGCGGCCAGCATGGCCAGGGTGTCGGCCAGGTCGGTGACGACCACGAGGTCGCCGGTCTCGAGCCACCGCCCGTCCGGGCCCTCCAACGCGGCCCGGGTCTGCGGGTCCCACCCGAAGAGCGAGTCGCGGACGTACGGCAGGTAGTAGCCCGACGCCGCACCGAGCGTGAACCCGGTCCGCGCCACCTCGGTCGCGGGCCCGACGACCTCGCGCCAGGGCAGATGGCCCCACCGCTCCTGCACCAGGGCCAGCCCGGCGACGGCTCCGGGCACCGCGACCGACCCGAGGCCCGCGGTCATCGTGACGCCGGCGCCGTAGTCCGTGACCACGTCGTGCACGGCGGGCTCACGCCGCCCCCCCAGCCCGGGCATCGCGACGTAGCCGTCCACCGTGACGGCGGCCGGCTCACCCGCCGGCCAGACCGTGGTGAAAGCGCCACCGGCCAGCGAGACGATGCCGGGCTCGGTCACCATCGTGACGAGCATCGCCGCGACGGCGGCGTCGACGGCGCCCCCTCCCTCGGCGACCACCCGCAGGGCGGCGCCGGTGGCATGGCCGTTCGGCGCGGCCACCGCGACCCGGGTCGTCACCGGGACATCGTGCCGCAGGGCACCGGCCGGCGGCCGGTGCCCTGCGGGTCGTGCGGGTCCTGCCGGTGGTGGAGCGTCGTCAGGCGGCGACCATGCCGGCGTCCTGCGGCACGTCCTCCTTGCGGGCGTTGATGAACACCAGCGTCGTCACCAGGGCCGTGGCGAGCAGCACCGCGCCCCAGAAGAACGCGACGTGGTAGCCGTGGATCAGCGCCGAGTTGCCGATCGCCTCGGCCTTGGCCGGATCGGTGATCGGGTTGTCGGTGAGGTAGGCCGTCACCGCGCCGGCGAACAGCGTGTTGAGCAGCGCCGTGCCCAGCGAGCCGCCGATCTGCTGCGAGGTGTTGAGCACCGCGCTCGCGACCCCGGCGTCGTGGTGACCCACGCCGATCAGTGCCGTGCTCGACGCCGGGATGAACACCCCGGCCAGGCCCACGCTCATCAGCACCTCGGCCGGGAACACGTGCGTCCAGTAGGACGTGTCCGGGCCGATCTGCGTCAGCAGCAGCATGCCGGCGACCGCCATCACCAGCCCGGGCACCATGATCGGCCGGGGGCCGAACCTGGGCAGCAGCTGGGCCACCGCGCCGGCGGTGAGGATGATGCCGACGCTGAACGGAAGGAAGGCGAAGCCGGCCTTCAGCGGGGTGTAGCCCAGGTTGATCTGGAAGTAGTAGGTGAGGAACAGGAACATCGCGAAGAGTCCCGCGCCCACCAGCAGGAACGTGAGGTACGACCCGCCGCGGTTGCGGTCGAGGACGACGCGCAGCGGCAGCATCGGGTTCTTGGCCCGGGTCTCCCACCACACGAACCCGACGAGCAGCACGACGGCAGCCGCCAGGAAAGCGAGGGTCGTGGGAGCGGTCCAGCCCAGGACCGAGGTGTCGCCCTGGATCTCCGGGTGCTTGGCGCGCGCGGCCTCGGTGAAGCCGTAGACCAGCGAGAACAGGCCGAGCGTGGCGAGAAGCACGCCGGGCACGTCATAGCGGGTGTCGCCGTGCGCCTTGCTCTCGTGCACCAGCGGGAGCGCCAGGCCGGCCACGATCAAGGCCACCGGGACGTTGACGCCCAGGCACCAGCGCCAGGAGGCGTACTCGGTGAGCACGCCACCGACGATCAGGCCGATGGCGGCTCCGCCGCCGGCGAGGGCACCGAAGACGCCGAAGGCCTTCGCCCGCTCCCTCGGGTCGGTGAAGGTCACCGTGACGATGGACAGCGCGGCCGGAGCCATCAGCGCGGCGAACGCACCCTGGAGCCCGCGGGCAGCGAACAGCAGCTCCTGGTTGGGCGCGATGCCGCCGAGCGCGGACGCTCCGGCGAACCCGAGCAGGCCGATGACGAAGGTGCGCTTGCGGCCGGTGTAGTCGGCGATCCGGCCGCCGAGCAGCAGCAGGCTGCCGAAGGCCAGCGTGTAGGCCGTCACCATCCACTGCCGGTTGGCGTTGCTGATGCCGAGGTCCTCCTGGGCGGAGGGCAGCGCGATGTTCACGATCGACGCGTCGAGCACGATCATCAGCTGCGCCGCCGCGAGCACGGCGAGTGCCCACCAGCGGCGGGGGTCGGGCGCCTCGGAGGATGCCGAAGTCTTGGTGTGCGGGTCCTCGACGAGCTCGCCCAGAGCCTCGTCGGACGGTCGGGTCTGGTCAGTCACTTCGTCTCCATGTCTGCTTCGGAGTCTGCTTCGGAACGTGCTGCGGACAGGACTGTGGGTCGCGTGCTGGTGAGGAGGGGGATCAGGACGTCGTCGACGACGTGCGTGATGAACTGATCGTCCACCGGCCCACCGACAACGAGGACCCGGTGGAACCAGAGGGCGCCGGCCACCTCGTGCAGCAGCAGCGGGTCGGTGCCGACGGGGAGCTCGCCGCGGGTGACCGCACGAGATACCAGGGTGCGGCTGACGTCGCACTTGCTCTCGAAGACCTGGGCGCGCACGCAGTCACCCAGCTCGGGGGCGCTGCGCATCGCGCGCAGCACGCCCGCCACCAGCTCCGCCTCCTCGGCGCCCGCCCCGTGCGCGGCGGCGCTGTAGGTGGCGACCAGGTCGCCACGCAGGCTGCCGGTGTCGGCCGGAACCACCAGGCCAGGGGCCCGGGAGCGCACCGCGTCGAGCACCAGCTCGGCCTTGCCCGGCCAGCGCCGGTAGATCGTGGCCTTGCTGGCCCGGGCGCGGGCGGCGACCGCGTCCATGCTCATCCGGTCGTAGCCGACCTCGACGAGCAGCGCGAGGGTCGCGTCGCAGATCGCGCTGTCGCGCCCCTGCACCGCACCCGGGGCGCTCGCCTGGGGTGGCATGCCGTCCTCCGTCGATAAACGTTCACCAGCGCGAAACGAAACGGTTTCGTTTCGCCGCACCTGGACGTTAGACGGCAGCACCGACACCGGCAACGGCATTCCCGCTCCCCGGACGCATGCCGGCTGTCCGCTCACAGCGAACGCGGGCCCCGGGGACGCCGATTGGGTGGACGACACGTTCCCTGGGCACAATGGCGGCTGCCCCCCGTCGCGCCCGGCGCGGCCCCTGAGCCAGCGAGGTCAGTCCTTCATGTCCACAGCCGCTGAGACGGCCATCGCCCCCGACGCGGTCCTCGACGCCCTCGAGGCGGAGGCCATCCACGTCTTCCGCGAGGCCGCCGGTGCCTTCCGCCGGCCGGTGATGCTCTACAGCATCGGCAAGGACTCCTCGGTCCTGCTGCACCTGGCCGTGAAGGCCTTCGCACCCGGCAAGGTGCCCTTCCCCATGCTGCACATCGACACCACGTGGAAGTTCCGGGAGATGATCGAGTTCCGCGACCGGATGGCCCGGGAGAAGGGTGTGCAGCTGCTGGTCCACACCAACCAGGAGGGCGTCGCCGAGGGCGTGACGCCCTTCACCCACGGCACCCACGAGTACACCCGGATCATGAAGACCGTGGCGCTGCGCGAGGCCCTCGACGAGGGCGGATACGACGCAGCCTTCGGTGGTGCCCGGCGGGACGAGGAGCGGTCGCGGGCCAAGGAGCGGGTGTTCTCGCTTCGCGAGCCGGGCCACCGCTGGGAGCCCCGCAAGCAGCGACCCGAGTTCTGGCGGACGGCCAACACCCAGCTCGCCGAGGGTCAGACGATGCGGGTGTTCCCGATGTCCAACTGGACCGAGCTCGACGTGTGGCGCTACATCCAGCGGGAGAACATCGAGGTCGTCCCGCTCTACTTCTCGGAGGAGCGTCCGGTCGTCGAGCGCGACGGCCAGCTGATCATGGTCGACGACGACCGCTACCCGCTCGAGGACGGCGAGCAGCCGCAGCAGCGCAAGGTCCGCTTCCGCACCCTCGGCTGCTACCCGCTGACCGCCGCGGTGGAGTCCGACGCCGCCGACCTCGACGACCTGCTGGCCGAGATGCTCGTCGACCGCCGCTCGGAGCGCTCCGGGCGGCTGATCGACGGCGAGGGCGGCGGATCGATGGAGAGCAAGAAGACCGAGGGGTACTTCTGAGATGACGACCACCACCACCCCGACCGGTGTGGCTCCCCGGCGCACGGCCGACGAGGACAGGGCTCTGGCCGAGCACCCGATCGTCCGGGTCGTCGCGTGCGGCTCGGTCGACGACGGCAAGTCGACCCTGATCGGCCGTCTCCTCGCCGAGACCGAGAGCGTGCCGGACGACATCCTCGACTACGCGCGCAACACCCGCCGGAGCGGCTCCACCATCCCCAAGGGCGAGGTGGACTTCTCGATGCTCACCGACGGCCTCGAGGCCGAGCACGAGCAGGGCATCACCATCGACGTCGCCTACCGGCACCTCTACCTGCCGTCCGGCCGGCGCGCGATCATCGCCGACGCCCCCGGGCACGAGCAGTACACACGCAACATGGCCGTGGCGGCGTCGACGGCCGACATCGCGATCCTGCTCGTCGACGCGACGCGCGGCATCAGGCCGCAGACCCACCGGCACCTGACCGTCTGCGCGCTCATGGGTGTGCGGACCGTCATCGTCGCGATCAACAAGCTCGACGCGGTCGGCTTCGAGCACGTGGCGTTCGAGGAGCTGGCCGGCGGCGTTCGGTCGGCGGCCGCCCGGTTCGACCTCGAGGAGGTGGACGTCATCCCGGTGAGCGCGCTCACCGGCGACAACGTCATCGACAGGTCGACGCAGATGCCGTGGTACCACGGCCCGACTGTCCTCGAGGCGCTCACCTCGTGGCAGCCGGCGGCGTCCGAGGACACCAACGTGGTGCCGTTCCGCCTGCCGGTGCAGTACGTCGTGCGGGCCGACGACTTCCGCGGCTACGCGGGCACCGTCGTCGGCGGGACCGTCAGGCCCGGCGACAAGGTCGTCGTCAACGCCAAGGGCGGGTCGACGATCGTCGAGCGCGTGCTGGTGGGCGGCGAGGAAGTCGACGAGGCCCACGCAGGGACCGCCGTGGTCGTCACCGTCGAGACCGAGACCGACGTGACCCGTGGCGACCTGCTTGTCGCACCGGCCGAGGGGCTGGCGGCCGACCACTACCCGCGCCCCGCCTCGGCCTTCGCGGCCGACCTGGTGTGGACCGGCGAGGAGGAGCTGCGCCACGGCCGTTCCTACCTGCTGCTCGCGGGCGGGCTCGCGGTGCCGGCGGTCGTCACCGCCATCCGTGGCCGGCGCGACGTGGTGTCCGGCGAGGAGATGGCCGGCCGCACGCTGAAGATGAACGACATCGGCCATGTCGAGATCGCCACCGACACCGCGGTGCCGCTCGACCCCTACGCCGTCTCGCGCGACACCGGCGGCTTCCTGCTCGTGGAGCGGGTGAGCCGCGACACGGTCGCGGCCGGGCTGGTCCGCCACTCGCTGCGGCGCGCCCACAACGTCACCCCGCACGCCTTCACCGTCGACCAGGACGCAAGGGCCCTGCTCAAGGGCCAGCGCCCCCGGGTGCTCTGGCTGACCGGTGTGCCGGGCGCCGGCAAGTCGACGATCGCCGACGCACTCGAGCGCAAGCTGCACGGCATGGGCCTGCACACCTACGTCCTCGACGGCGACGGCGTGCGCACCGGCCTCAACAAGGACCTCGGCTTCACCCCCGAGGACCGCGCCGAGAACGTCCGGCGGGTCGCCGAGACGGCAAAGCTGATGGTGGACGCCGGACTCATCGTCATCGTGTCTCTGGTCTCGCCCTTCCGCGGTGACCGGCGGGCGGCCAAGGGGCTGTTCCAGGAGGGCGACTTCCTCGAGGTCTGGGTGGACACCCCGTCCGACGTGGTCGTCGAGCGCGACCCGAAGGGCCTCTACGCCAAGGCCAAGGCCGGCACCCTGCCCAACATGACCGGCGTCGGGCAGGGCTACGAGCCGCCGGAGAAGCCGGACCTCGTGGTCCAGGGGTCCGGCGAGCTGGACGACGCCGTCAACCAGCTCCTCGACGCGCTGGAGGTCACCCACTGAGCGGAGCCGCCGGTGAGCGCCGGCTGGTTGACCTCGGCGAGGTCACGCTCTCCGTCCGGACCTGGGGGGACCCGGCAGGCCGCCCCGTCGTCCTGCTGCACTGCCTCGCCGGCGACGCCGACGACTGGGCGGTCGTGGCCGAGGCGCTGGCGGCCGAGGGGCGGTGGGTGGTCGCCCCGGACCTGCGCGGCCACGGCGCTTCAGGGCGTACGACGGGCTACTCGCTCGCGCTGATGCGCGACGACGTGCTGGCCCTCGCCGACGCCCTCGGCCTGGAGCGGTTGGACCTGGTCGGCCACTCCATGGGCGGCAGCGTGGCCGTCCTCGTCGCGGAGGCCGCGCCGGACCGGCTGACCCGGCTGGTCCTCGAGGACACCGCCCCGGCGACCGGCGCCCGCGAGTTCCCGGTCCCGCCGCCCGAGGCGCCCGAGGAGGTGCCGTTCGACTGGGCGATGCTCGAGGCGGTGATCGCCGAGCTCAACGACCCGGACCCGCGGGCCTGGGCCGATCTGCCGCGCATCACGTCACCGGTCCTGGTGGTGGGTGGCGGCCCGACCAGCGCCAACGACCAGGGCGAGCTGGCCGAGCTCGCCGAGCTGGTGCGGGACGGCCGGCTGGTGACCGTCGACGTCGGGCACCATGTGCACACGACGGCGCCGGGGGAGTACCTGTCGCACGTACGACCGTTCCTCTCCCCTCTCGCCGACGACATCGCCGACAGGTAGGTTCCCGCCGTGGCCGAGCTGGTCTACCCGCCAGTCATCACCCTCGCGCGGGCGGTCTTCGCCCTGCAGGGGCTGCGGTTCGACCTGCGCGGCACCGAGCACGTCCCGCGCACGGGTGGCGCGGTGATGGCCATCAACCACGTCGGCTATCTGGACTTCACCTACGCCGGTATGGCCGCCCACCCGGCGCGGCGGTTGGTGCGGTTCATGGCCAAGCAGGAGGTCTTCGAGCACCGGGTGAGCGGGCCGCTGATGCGCGGCATGCACCACATCCCGGTCGATCGTGAGGCGGGTGCCGGCTCCTACCGTCGGGCCGTCGACGCGCTGCGCGGCGGCGAGATCGTCGGGGTCTTCCCCGAGGCCACGATCAGCCGCTCCTTCGAGCTGAAGGAGTTCAAGGCCGGCGCGGTGCGGATGGCTGCGGAGGCGGGCGTCCCGGTGCTGCCGACGGTGATCTGGGGATCGCAGCGGGTGTGGACCAAGGGCCGGTCGAAGCGGCTCGGCCGCACCCGGGTGCCGATCACGGTGATGGTCGACCCTCGGGTGCCCGTCGACCCCGGCGCCGACCCGGTGGCGGTCACGGCAGACCTGCGGGCCCTGATGGAGCGGATGCTGCACGAGGCGCAGGAGACCTATCCGGACCGACCCGCCCGCGGCGAGGACGACTGGTGGCTGCCTTCTCGGCTCGGCGGGTCGGCCCCGACGCCGGACGAGGCGGCGCAGCTCGACCGCGACGAGCGGCGAGCCCGCATCGCGCAGGCGAAGGAGGCGCGCGACCGGGCCGCAGACCGGCGGCGCGGCGACACCGCCTGACGACCGGGCCGCAAGACCCCGGCGCGATACCCTCGGGCGCGTGAGCGCGCTCGAGCTGCCGCCATCGACGGACAGCGTCCCGGTGGCCCGCCGGTTCGCGCGTCGGGCGGCCGGCAGCTCCGCGGCCGACATCGACACGGTCGTGCTCCTGGTGTCGGAGGTCGTGACCAACGCGGTGCTGCACGCGCGCAGCGACATCAGGCTGGACGTCCAGGCCGGCGCCGACACGGTGCGGGTCGAGGTCCACGACGCCTCCCCCGTCGAACCGCGGGTCCACCACTTCCGGCTCACTTCCGGCACCGGCCGCGGACTTCGGATGCTCGAGCAGCTGGCCCGCCGCTGGGGGGTCGAGCCCGACCCCGCTCGCGGCGGCAAGGTCGTCTGGTTCGAGGTCGGCCGGCCGGACGAGCAGGCGTGGTCCTTCCTCGCCGACGACCTGCTCGCGGAGGGTGTGCCGCGTGACCTCTGAGTTCAGCGGTGCGGGGACGTCCGACCTGGCCCAGTCCGAGCTGCACGGAGTGTGGCTCCGGCGCTACCCCCTGCGGCTCGGGGTCAGGGCCAGCGAGCACTACGAGTCGGTCTACCGCGAGCTCGCGCTGCTCGCCTCCTCGGAGCAGGGGTCGCCGGTGCCGGGGACGCTGCTCGAGCTGCTCGAGGAGATGGACCGCCGGTCCGCGCGCAACAACGCCAGCGAGCAGGTGCGAGACGAGGCCCTGGCCCGCGGTGAGGACAGCCTGGACATCGAGCTTCATGTGCCGCCCGACGTCGTCGAGGTCGCCCAGCGGGTCGAGCAGCTGCTCGAAGAGGCCGACGCCTTCTGCCGTGATGGCACCCTCCTCACCCTCGAGCCGTCCTCGGACGTCGTCGCCTTCCGGCGCTGGTACATCGGGGAGCTCGCCCGCCAGGTCGCCGGCGAGGCCCCCGAGTCGTGGCCCGGGGAGCTGCGCTGAGCGCCCAGGCCGTCGACCGCACTGACGACACCCACTTGCCCTCGACGGCCGTGCGCGTCCTCCTCGTGGAGGATGACGAGGGCGACGCGTTCCTGGTCCGCGAGCTGCTGCTGGACGCCGGCTCCGAGGTGACGCTGAGCCGGGCCCGCACGCTCGCCGAGGCGAGGCTGGCGCTGCCCGCCGAGGTCGACTGCGTGCTGCTCGACCTGGGGCTGCCCGACGCCGACGGTCTCGACGCGCTGCGCGCGGTGCTCGAGGTGGCGCCGTCGATCGCCGTCCTGGTGCTCACCGGCCTCGCCGACGAGCACCGGGGCACCGAGGCGGTGGCCGCCGGCGCCCAGGACTACCTGGTCAAGGGCGCCATCGACGGCCAGCTGCTGACCCGGGCGATCCGCTACGCGGTCGAGCGCAAGCGGGCCGACGAGTCCGTGCGTCGGCTCTACGCCTCGGAGGTCCGGGCGGCCGAGAACGCCCGGCTCGAGCGGGGCCTGCTGCCGCAGCCGCTGGTGCGCGACCCGGGCGTCGAGGTGCACCGGCTCTACCGGCCCGGTCGGCACCAGTCCCTGCTGGGCGGAGACTTCTACGACGTCGTCGAGTGCGCGGACGGCGCGGTCTTCGCTCTGATCGGCGACGTCGCCGGGCACGGCCCCGACGAGGCGGCGATAGGCGTGTGCCTCCGCATCGCCTGGCGCACCCTCGTCCTCTCGGGTGCGGACGCCGACACGATCTTCGCGTCGATGCACGACGTGCTCGTCAGCGAGCGGGACTCCGACGAGGTGTTCGCGACGGTGGCGATGGTGCGGGTCGATGCCGACCGCACGCGGGCGCGATTCTGGCTCGCCGGGCACCCGGTGCCGCTGCTCATCGAGGACGGAGCGGCCCGCCGCGGGCCCGACGAGGACTCCGGGCTGGCGCTCGGGGTGCTCGAGGGGGCGGTCTGGGACAGCGCCGAGTCGCCGGTGAGCCGGGGTCACACGCTGCTGCTCTACACCGACGGCATGATCGAGGGCTTCAGCGGTCGGGCACCCGGACAGCGCCTGGGCGAGGACGGCATGATCGAGCTCGTCCGCCGTCTCCTGCAGGACGGGCTGGCCGGTGACGAGCTGGCCGACGCGCTGCTGCGCGAGGTCCAGGAGCGCAACGGCGGCGACCTGACCGACGACGTCGCCCTGCTGCTGCTGCGGTGGTGAGCCGGATGGCCGTCGGTGGCCTGCGCCGCAGGCTCGCGCTGCTCTTCGCCATGGCCGGGGTCGTCACCGCACTGCTGGCGGCGCTGATCGTCGGAGCGCTCGTGCAGCTGGAGCGGGCCACCACCGACCGGGTCGAGGTCTACGGCCCCGCGCTGCTCTCGACGGAGACGCTCTTCCGCGCCTACAGCGACCAGCAGACCGGCCTGCGCGGCTTTTTGCTCGCCGGCGGGCGTGAGGAGTTCCTCGAGCCGTACCAGACCGGCCGGAGCACTGAGCGGGACGCGCTCGCCGACACCGCGCGGCTGCTGGAGGGTGACCCGGGGCTGCTGGCGCAGCTGGCAGCGGTCCAGGCGGCCGCCCGGGAGTGGCACCGCCAGGTGGCCATGCCGGCCATCCGAGCGGCCCGGTCGGAAGGCGGCGTCTCCCGCGAGGTCATCGTCGACGCCGAGCAGGGCAAGGAGCGCTTCGACGCGATCCGGGAGGAGCTCACCGCCCTGCAGGAGCCGGTGCTCGCCCGGCGCGACGCGGCGAACGACGACCTGAACGACGCGCAGCGCCAGCTGCAGGTCGTGCTCACCGCCGCGCTGGTCGGCCTGCTGCTCATCGCGGCCGGGACCTGGCAGGCGTTGCGTCGCTGGGTGACCGACCCGCTGGCCCGGCTCGGTGCCGCCGCCGACCGGGTCGAGGCCGGGGAGCTGTCCCGCGCGATCGAGGTCGAGGGCGCTCCTGCTGAGATCGCCGCCCTGGCCGCACAGGTGGAGGGCATGCGGATCCGGATCCTGCAGGAGTTCGCGCTGGCCGAGCAGTCACGGCAGGAGGCGCTGCAGGCGCGGGAGCTGGTCGAGGCGCAGGCCGAGGACCTGCGCCGGTCCAACGCCGAGCTCGAGCAGTTCGCCTACGTCGCGTCCCACGACCTGCAGGAGCCGCTGCGCAAGGTGGCAAGCTTCTGCCAGCTCATCGAGCGACGCTACAAAGGTCAGCTCGACGAGCGCGGCGAGCAGTACATCGAGTTCGCGGTGGACGGCGCCAAGCGGATGCAGCAGCTCATCAACGACCTGCTCGCCTTCTCGCGGGTCGGTCGCTCGGGCGCCGACCTGGAGCCGGTGGACCTGGAGGACGTGCTCGCCCAGGCGCTGCGCCAGCTGTCGGCGCTGATCGAGGACTCGGAGGCAGAGGTCACCCACGACCCGCTGCCGACGGTCCGTGGTGACGCCAGCCTGCTCGTGCAGCTCCTGCAGAACCTCGTCGGCAACGGCCTGAAGTTCCGCTCCGAGCAGGCCCCCCGGGTGCACATCGGCGTGCGCCGGATGGCTGGTGCCCCGGGCGAGATGCCTGACGAACCGATGTGGGAGTTCACGTGCAGCGACAACGGGATCGGCATCGACCCGCAGTACGAGGACAAGATCTTCGTGATCTTCCAGCGCCTGCACGGCCGCGACTCCTACGGTGGCACGGGCATCGGCCTGGCGATGTGCAAGAAGATCGTGGAGCACCACGGCGGCCGGCTCTGGCTGGACCCCGAGCGGCCGGGCTCGCACGGCACCGGCGCCACCTTCCGGTGGACGCTGCCGGTGGCGGCGGAGGACTCGGCGGACAGAGAGCCGGCGCCGACCAGCACGACCGACGACACGACAGTCACCGAGGACGAGACGGAGAGGACGGCGGATGACGCTGCAGCCCGAGCGACAGGTTGAGATCCTGCTCGTGGAGGACGACCCCGGAGACGTCCTGATGACCCGCGAGGCGTTCGCCGACTACAAGCTCCGCAACCAGCTGCACGTCGTCAGCGACGGCGCGGAGGCGATGGCGTTCCTGCGCCAGGAGGGCGAGTACGCCGACCGGCCTCGGCCCGACCTGGTGCTCCTGGACCTCAACCTGCCCCGGATGGACGGGCGGCAGGTGCTCGAGTCGATCAAGTCGGACCCGGAGCTGTCGTCGATCCCGGTGGTGGTTCTCACGACCTCGGAGGCCGAGGACGACGTGATGCGCAGCTACTCGCTGCACGCGAACGCCTACGTCACGAAGCCGGTCGACTTCGAGCGCTTCATCGAGGTCGTCCGGCAGATCGACGACTTCTTCGTGACGGTGGTGCGGCTGCCGAGACGCTAGGTGACCGGTCGCTCCGACTGGGTCTCCTCACCGTCGTCGACGGTCCACCGCTCGAGGCGCTCCATCCCCAGCAGGACGGCGAGCAGGGCGAGGGGCAGGAGCAGGACTGCGAACATCATGACTGTGACCACCTTCCGCCGCTTGACGTTGCCGCGGGGAGGCCGGCGAAACCCCGTGCGGTGATCAGTATCGGTCCCGGGGACCCCGGTCTTGACGACGGCGCGCGGAGCGGGTGACGCGAGTCACCGCGTTCCGGGCGCTTCTGACACGATCTGGCCCATGGCGACCCAGCCCAGCATCTCCTACTCGATCACGGTCCGGCTCGAGGTGCCGGCGCGCGGCAACGCGGTCAGCCAGCTGACCCACGCGGTCGAGGAGGCCGGCGGCGTCGTGACAGCGCTGGACGTCACCGGATCCGGCACCGAGTCGCTGCGCATCGACGTCACCTGCGCAGCAAGCGACACCGACCATGCCCAGCGGCTGACCGACGCGCTGGCGTCGGTCGACGGCGTCACCATCGGCAAGGTCTCCGACCGGACCTTCCTCGTCCACCTCGGAGGCAAGATCGAGATCCAGCCGAAGGTGCCGATCCGCAACCGCGACGACCTGTCCATGATCTACACGCCGGGGGTGGCACGGGTCTGCCTCGCGCTGGCGGACAATCCCGACGACGCCCGGCGGCTGACCATCAAGCGCAACACGGTGGCCGTCGTGACCGACGGCTCGGCGGTGCTCGGTCTCGGCAACATCGGCGCGATCCCGGCCCTGCCGGTAATGGAAGGCAAGGCAGCGCTGTTCAAGCGGTTCGCCGGCATCGACGCCTTCCCGATCTGCCTCGACACCCAGGACGTCGACGAGATCGTGCGCGCCGTCGAGATGATCGCCCCGGTCTTCGCCGGCATCAACCTGGAGGACATCTCTGCTCCGCGCTGCTTCGAGGTGGAGGAGCGGCTGCGGGCCAGCCTGGACATCCCGGTGTTCCACGACGACCAGCACGGCACCGCCATCGTCGTGCTCGCCGCGCTGCTCAACGCGCTCAAGGTCGTCGGCAAGGCGCTGCCCGACGTGCGCATCGTCATGTCCGGGGCCGGGGCGGCGGGCATGGCAATCCTCACCGTGCTCCTCGAGGCAGGGGCGCAGCACGTGGTGGTGGCAGACAAGGACGGCGTCATCCACGCCGACCGTGCGGACCTCTCCCCCGAGCTGGTCCCCGTCGCCCACCGCACCAACGCGGACGGCGTCCGGGGGGCCTTGCGCGACGCGCTCGTCGGAGCTGACGTCTTCATCGGCGTCTCGGCGCCGAACCTCCTGACCGGCGACGACGTGGCCACCATGGCCGAGGGCAGCATCGTGTTCGCGATGGCCAACCCGGTCCCGGAGGTCGACCCGCTGGCGGCCGCCGAGCACGCCAGCGTGGTGGCCACCGGGCGAAGCGACTTTCCCAACCAGATCAACAACGTGCTGGCCTTCCCCGGCGTCTTCCGCGGCCTGCTCGACGCCCAGAGCCACTCCATCACGGTGGAGATGCTGCTGGCGGCGGCGCGAGCCCTGGCGGCGGTGGTCACCGACGACGAGCTCAACGCGAGCTACATCGTGCCCAGCGTCTTCCATCCCGACGTGTCGTCGACGGTGGCCGCGGCCGTGAGCCAGGCGGTGCGGGCGACCGGCTCGAGCGTCCTCGGCGACGACGAGCTGGCGCTCGCACCGGCCGAGGAGGGGTTCGCGGCCCGGTGACGTCCCGGGGGCTGGACCGCGCGCTGCTCGCGGTCACGGTCGCGGTGCAGCTCGCCGTCCTCTACTGGCCGCGCGCCGCCGGCAACGGCCTGCCGTACGTCGACAAGCTCGTCCATGCGGCGGTCTTCGGGGCGGTGGCCTGGGCAGGCTGCCGGGCCGGCGTCCCCCACCGGGTGCTGGTGCCGCTGCTGGTGGCGCAGGCCGTGGTCAGCGAGGTGGTGCAGGCCCGGCTGCTGTCCGGCCGCAGCGGCGAGCCGGCCGACGTCGCCGCCGACCTGGCAGGGACCGCGCTCGGGCTGCTGATCGCCCACCGGTCGGGCACGCGGCGCGGACTCCGGGCATCATGGCGCACATGAGCGCGCACGACCCCGGGCTGCCCTCCGGCGTGCACCCGGAGCTGGCCGGCCGGCTGCTGGTGGCGACGCCCGAGCTGGGCGAGGGGCCGTTCGAACGCAGCGTGGTGCTGGTCCTCGACCACGACGAGAACGGCGCGCTGGGCGTCGTCATCAACCGGCCCACCGAGGTGGACGTCTCAGAGGTCCTGCCGTCGTGGCAGCCGCTGGCCAGCGCGCCCGGTGTGCTCTTCCAGGGCGGGCCGGTCGCCCTCGACTCGGCCCTGGGGCTGGCGCTCGTGCCCTCGGGCTCCGACGACGACGAGGAGCCGCTGGGGTGGCGCCGGGTCGTCGGCCGCCTCGGCCTGGTCGACCTGGACACGCCCCCCGAGCTGCTGGCGGCCGAGCTCACCGACCTGCGGATCTTCGCGGGCTACGCCGGGTGGGCCGGCGGCCAGCTCGAGGACGAGCTGCACGAGGGTGCTTGGTACGTCGTGCCGGCCAGCGCCGACGGCGCCTTCGCCGACGCCTTCACCACCGACCCGGACCGGCTCTGGCGCGAGGTGCTGCGCCGGCAGGGCGGCGACCTGGCCATGGTGTCCACCTACCTCGCCGACCCGTCGCTGAACTGAGCGCTGCCTAGACTGGGCGGCATGACGCAGTCAGCCCCGGGGCTCGAGGTCATCGAGCAGACGACTCCCCAGACCTCCAACGACGACGGCGATCACGAGCGGTTCGCGCACTACGTCAAGAAGGAGAAGATCCTCGAGTCGGCGCTGTCCGGCGACCCGGTCGTGGCGCTGTGCGGCAAGGTCTGGGTCCCGGGCCGCGACCCGGGCCGCTTCCCGGTCTGCCCGACCTGCAAGGAGATCCTCGGCCAGCTGCCCCCAGGTGACGACGGCGACCACGGCGCCGACAGCAACGGCTAGAGCACCCTGCTGCCGTACATCTCGCCGAGCGGGTCGGCGAGCAGCTCGAGCCGGGTCCCGTCGGGGTCCCGGAAGTAGATCGAGACCTTGCTCTCGAGCTGGTACTCGACGCCGGCCTCGTCGAGCCTGGCCCGCAGGTGCTCCCACCGCTCGGGCGTGACCGAGATCGCGATGTGGTGAAGCCCGCCGAGCACCTCGGCGTACGGGCCGACGCCGAGCCCCGGGAAGTCGAAGAACGCGAGCAGGTTGCCGTTGCCGATGTCGAAGAAGAAGTGGTTGGAGCCCGGGTAGTCGCGGTTCTCGAAGATGTCGGTCAAGGGGAACTCGAGCACGTCCTGGTAGAAGCGCACGGTCCGCTCGACGTCGGAGCACACAACCGCGAAGTGGTGCAGGCCGCGGGCGGACGACGCCGGTCGCTCGCCGTCCGGCCGGAGGTACGTCGCGCGGATCCGGTCGCGCTCCTTCTCGATGGCGGCGAGCTCGCTGTCGGTGGGGACGGTGTCGGACGGGCCGGTCATGACTCGCCTCGGTCGTCGGCCGGGACCACCAGGACCTCGAGCGCCTGCGGAGCCGAGTTGGCGAAGCCCCCTCTGTTCCAGGCCGGCTCGGCGGGCTGCGTACGGCCGGTCGCGTCGGTGGCCCGCGCCGACACGACGTGCATCCCCTCCTCCGCCGTCCACGGGCAGGTCCACGAGCGCCAGGCCCGCGGGTCCGGCTGCGGGCCGAGCTCGGCGCCGACCCAGGTGGCGCCGCCGTCGACGCTGACCTCGACGGACACCACCTCGCCCCAGCCGGACCAGGCCCGGCCGGTCAGCACCTGCGGGCCGGGACGCGCCACCCGGCGGCGCGACAGGAAGTCCGGGAAGCCGGGCGGCTGCACCAGTGCACGAGGGGCCATCCGGGTCAGCCGCTCGCCTGCCTCCTCCGGGGTCTGCCGCAGCGAGTAGGCCCGCATCTGGTAGCCGTCGAACCGGTGGTCCACGACCTCGACCGAGCGGAGCCACTTCACGGAGGCCATGCCGTACCAGCCGGGCACGAGCAGGCGCAGCGGGTAGCCGTGCTGCGGCGGCAGGTCGACGCCGTTGCACGCCCACACCAGCAGCACTTCTGGGTCCGTCGCGTGCTCGACCGAGAGCGAGCGCTGGTAGTCCTGCTCGACGCCCTTCTCGATGCCGTGGTCGGCGCCGGTGAAGACCACGTCGACGGCACCCCCGAGCGGTGCCGCGTCGGCGAGCACACCGGCCAGGGGAGTGCCGGTCCAGGTCATCGTGCCGACCGCCTCGTGCAGCCACGGCTGGCTGACCGGTCGGGGACTCAGCCAGGCCCGGCCGTTGCCGGCGCACTCCATCGTCACGGTGCGCGACACCGCGGGCCGGGCCCGCAGGTCGGCGAGGAACAGGGAGAGCGGCGACCGCACGAGCCCCCCGACCTCAAGGGTCCAGGTCGCCGCGTCCGCCAGCGGGATGTCGTAGTGGGTGAGCAGGTAGTGCGCCCCGAGTGGGGTGACGTCGTGCGCCAGGAGCTCCAGCGGCATCCCGTGGTTGCGGGCGGCCAGTCCGGCCTCGTCCAGCCCGATGCCCTCTCCCTCGTCGGCCACCCGGCCGGGCCGGCTGAGCTCGGTGAGGGCGCTGGGCGTCTCGGTGGTGGTCACGGTCAAGGTGTAGCCGGAACGGGCCGGGCCGGGCAAGGCATGATCGGTGGCCGTGACCTCCGAGCCCCCCGCCGCCGCGCCGGCGGCAGGTGACGCCACGGAGCTGCGGCTGTTCGCGCCGGAGCACCGGGCGATGGTGGTGGGCGTCGTCGGCGTGGTCGTGGCGGTGGCCTTCGAGGCGATCGCGGTCGCCACGGCGATGCCGGTCGCCGCGCGCGAGCTGGACGGCCTGCGCGTCTACGGGCTGGCCTTCTCGGTCTTCCTCACCACCAGCCTGCTCGGGATGGTCGTCGCCGGCGACGTGTCCGACCGGCGCGGGCCGGTGCGGCCGTTCGCCGCGGCGGCAGTGACCTTCGCGGCGGGCCTGCTGCTGGCCGGGCTCGCGACCGAGATGTGGGTCCTCGTGCTGGCCCGGGCGGTCCAGGGCTTCGGGGCCGGCCTCAACATCGTCGCGCTCTACGTGATCGTCGCGCGGGGCTTCCCGGCGGCGCTGCGGCCGAGGGTCTTCTCGGCGATCTCGAGCGGGTGGATCCTGCCGTCGCTGGTGGGTCCGCCGATCGCCGGCCTGCTCGCCGACCACGTGTCCTGGCGCTGGGTGTTCCTCGGCGTGCTTCCCCTGCTCGCCGGCGCGGCGCTGCTGGTCGGCCCGCACCTGCGGGGGATGGACGGGCCGGTGGCCGCGGAGGACGGGCAGCCGGCGCCGGACCCCGCGGCGCGGCGCAGCCGGGTGCCGGCGGCGGCCGTCGCGGCGCTCGGCGCGGGCCTCCTCCAGTACGGCGGGCAGCTGCTGACCGACCACGCCCGGCCGGCCGCCGGGCTGGTCGTCGTCGGGCTGGCGCTGCTCGCGGTGAGCGTGCCGCGCCTGCTGCCCCCCGGGTCGTTCCGTCTCGCCCGCGGGCTGCCGACCGTGGTGGTGCTGCGCGGGGTGATGGCCGGCGCCTTCTTCGGCGCCGAGACCTTCATCCCGCTGATGCTGATCGAGGAGCGGTCGGTGGCCACGACGCTGGCCGGCCTGTCGCTGACCGGCGCCGCCCTGACCTGGTCGTTCGGCGCGTGGCTGCAGGGCCGGCCGACCCTGCGCACCCCGCGGTGGGTGCTGCTCACCGTCGGCTTCCTCCTCGTGCTCGTCGCGATCGGGCTGGTGGCGCTGACCGCCACCGGCCGGGTGCCGCCCGCGACCGCCGCCCTCGGCTGGACGGTCGCCGGTCTGGGCATGGGGCTCGGGCTGACCTCGCTCAGCGTCCTGGTGCTCGAGCTGTCCGAGCCGCGTGAGCAGGGCGCCAACGCCGCGTCGCTGCAGGTGAGCGACGGGCTCGGGTCCATCGTGCTCATCGGTGCCGCAGGTGCGATCTTCGCGGCGTACGCCGGGGGCGCCACCGACCTGACCGGCGCGGGAGACGTGGGTGCGACGCCGTACCTCTTGATCGACCTGGTCATGGCGGTGGTCTGCGTGGCGGGCGCGCTGGCGGCGCACCGGGTGGTGCCTGCGGCCGACACGCGATAGCACGACCGGACCTGATCTCGGAGCTTCCCCCCACCGTCCGCATGTCGTCGGACCGACCTGGCTAGCCTCGCCGGACCGATGAGTACCAGCGCCGCCTCCCACCTGTCCCCGGCCTTCCCGATGCGTGCCCCCTGGGGCACCGCCAGCGCCCTGCGCGCCTGGCAGGAGGAGGCCGTGTCCGCCTACCTGGCACGGTCCGGGCCGGCGGCCCGCGACTTCCTCGCCGTGGCCACGCCCGGCGCCGGCAAGACGACCTTCGCGCTCCGGGTCGCCAGCGAGCTGCTCGAGCGCGGGGTCGTCCACGCGGTCACCGTGGTCGCCCCCACCGAGCACCTCAAGCACCAGTGGGCCGACGCGGCGAGCCGGGTGGGCATCGCCCTCGACCCGCAGTTCCGCAACGCCCACGGGGCGGTCGGCCGCGACTACACCGGGGTGGCCGTGACCTATGCCCAGGTGGCGGCGCACCCGGTGCTGCACCGTCGCCGGACCGAGGTGCGGTCGACCCTGGTGATCCTCGACGAGGTGCACCACGGCGGCGACGCGCTGTCGTGGGGCGACGCGGTGCGCGAGGCCTTCGACCCCGCGACCCGTCGGCTGGCGCTGACCGGCACGCCGTTCCGATCCGACACCAGCGCGATCCCGTTCGTGACGTACGCCGTCGGGCCCGACGGGGTGCGCCGCTCGGCCGCCGACTACTCCTACGGGTACGGGCGCGCCCTCGCCGACGGGGTCGTCCGGCCGGTCATCTTCCTGTCCTACAGCGGGCAGATGCGCTGGCGCACCCGGGCCGGCGACGAGGTCAGCGCGGTCCTGGGCGAGCCGCTCACCCGGGACGCGACGGCGCAGGCGTGGCGGACCGCGCTGGACCCGCAGGGCAACTGGATCCCGCAGGTGCTCGCGGCTGCCGACCGGCGGCTGACCGAGGTCCGCCACGGCGTACCGGACGCAGGCGGCCTGGTCGTCGCCACCGACCAGGCCTCGGCCCGCGCCTACGCCGCGCAGCTGCGGGCGATCACCGGCCAGGCGCCCACCGTGGTGCTCTCCGACGAGGCCGGCGCGAGCGCCCGGATCGAGGAGTTCGCCGACTCGGACGCCCGGTGGATGGTCGCCGTGCGGATGGTCTCCGAGGGCGTCGACGTGCCCCGGCTGTCCGTCGGCGTCTACGCCACCTCCACGGCGACCCCGCTCTACTTCGCCCAGGCGGTCGGGCGCTTCGTGCGGGCCCGGCGGCGTGGCGAGACCGCGTCGGTGTTCCTGCCGTCGGTGCCGCTGCTGCTGCAGCACGCGGCCGAGATGGAGGCCGAGCGCGACCACGCCCTGGACCGGTCACCGTCCGACACCGACGAGCACGGCCTCTTCGCCCAGGAGGAGGCGCTGGTGGCGGCCGCCAACCGGACCGGCACCGAGCCGGGTGCGGACGACGCGGCGTTCGAGGCGCTCGAGGCGGAGGCGCACTTCGACCGGGTGCTCTTCGACGGCGGCGAGTTCGGCCCGGCCGACGGCTTCGCGGCGGTGGGCTCGCAGGACGAGGCCGACTACCTGGGGCTGCCCGGACTGCTCGAGCCGGACCAGGTGGCGACCCTGCTGCGAGCCCGGGCCAGCGAGCAGGCCGGCCGGACGTCCCGCCGCCGGCCCGCCGGGGGCCGGGGGGCCGGCACGGCCGACCCGGTCGATCCGGCCGACCCGGTCCACCCGGCGCGGGCGGCGGCGACGCACCGGGTGGTCGCGGCGCTGCGCAAGGAGCTCAACGGGCTGGTCGGCGCCTGGCACCATCGGACCGGCCTCCCGCACGGGGCGGTGCACACCGAGCTGCGCCAGGCCTGCGGCGGCCCGCCCGCCGCGCAGGCCAGTGCCGAGCAGCTGCAGGCGCGGATCGACCTGATCCGCTCCTGGGCGCTGCGCCGCCGCTGACCCGGTCAGTTGGCCGCCCGTAGACCACTCCAGGTGGTCAGGCCCGGGAGGTCGGTGCCTCGTCGACGGTCTCGTGGATGGTGAAGGTCTGGTCCAGCCCGGTGACCGACAGGATCTTGCGCACCGACCGCGACGCGCCGGCGATCGCGAAGGACCCGCCGGCCAGGTCGGCGCGGCGCTGGATGGACAGCAGGACCTTGAGCCCGGTCGAGTCCATGAAGGTCACGTCGGTCAGGTCGAGCAGCACGTGGGGCGACACGTCACGCAAGGCGTCCAGGGCGTGGTCGCCGAGCTGCGAGGCGGTCTCGAGGTCGACCTCTCCGCTCACGGAGACGATGGCCAGGTCGTCGACCTGGCGAGTGGACAGCACGAGATCCATGCACGGTCCTTCGGCAAGGGGACTGGAGGACGGCCGGGTCTGGACCGTCCTACACGGCTGGGCGTCATCCTAGGCCGGAAACGGGACAGGTCGGGCGCATCGGGTCCGGACGGTTCCGGGTGGGCTGCGGCCGTCACGGACCGCAGCCGGTCAGCAGCAGCCGGTCAGCAGCAGCCGGTCAGCAGCAGGTCACCAGCAGCCGGTGACCGTGGTGGCCAGCCGGTCGACCGCCCGCCGGGTGGCCAGCGTGGATCGGGCGTGGTTGAGCAGGAAGGAGAACACCTTGAGCCGGCCGTCCGCGCCCCGGGCATAGCCGCTCAGTGCGACGACGCCGCGCAGGGACCCGGTCTTGGCCTGGATCAGCCCGGCCGCGCAGCTGGTCGGGGCGGTGACGTAGCGGAGGTAGTCGGGGGCTAGCGTGCCGCTGACGCCGGCCACCGCGAGCGAGCCCTGCTGGAGCGGGGCCAGGGCGGGGTGGGTCGGGTCGAAGGCGGTACGGAGCACCGCCACCAGGTCGTGCGGGCTCAGGTGGTCGGCGCGGGAGAGGCCGCTGCCGTCGTAGACCGATCCGGCGGGCAGCGTGATGCCGAGCCGCACCAGGCCGGCGACCTGTGCCGCCGCCGCGCCCGGCCAGGTCGGCCGGTAGCCGGTCTGCAGGGCGACCAGCCGGTGCAGGCCCTCGGCGACGTCGTTGTCGCTGGTGCGCAGCATGTCGGCGACGGTGGCGGCCAGGTCGTCGCCGGTCACCACGCCGATGGTCGCCGCGCCGACCGGTGCCGTGACCCGGGACACCGACCGGCGGACGTCGAGGCCCTTGCGCTCGAGGACGTCGGCGAACATCCGCCCGGCGTCGAGGCTGGTGTCCCACCGGCGGTGCTGGTCGACGACGAGCGCCCGCACGGGGGAGACCTCGGAGATGAGGTACTCGGACCGCCAGCCGCGCGCCGGCCGCGGCTTGGGGAACAGCGAGTCGTCGACGTCGACCCGGACCCACCCGGTGCCGGCAGCGGTGGCCGCCGCCACGGTCTGGGTGGCCAGCCGGCGCAGGTCGGCCCGGGACAGCGAGGGGTCGCCGCTGCCGACGAGGACGACCCGGTGGCTGGTGGCGCCGGCCACCACCGTGGTCCGGAACCGGTGGTCAGGCCCGAAGGCCTCCAGCGCGTTGACCGCGGTGAGCAGCTTGACGTTGCTCGCCGCGAGCTGGCGCTCGGCGCGGTGGGAGGACCAGATCGTCCGGCCGGTCCCGAGGTCGGTCACCAGCCCGGCCAGGTCCGGTCCGAGCCGGCTGTCCCCCGACCGGGTCGTGAGCCGGTCGTGGGTCCGCTGGTCGGTGGGGGACAAGGGGGCGCTCGCGGCTGCGGCCCCGGCCGTGGGCAGCAGCGCACCGGCCGCACCCACCACACCGACGACGACGGCGCTCGCGAGCAGCCGGAGGGCGGGGGCGCGGGGCACCGTCGGATGGTGCCGTGCCCCGGGGCGACAGCCCATCACGTTGACGACGTCTTTGCCCGTGTCGCGTCGGCGACGAGAGGCAGCAGCCGCCAAGGGATCTGGGTGTCCAGCGCGATGACCGTCGACGCCCGGACGACGCCGTCGGAGGCGAGCACCCGGTCGATGACCCGTTGCAGGTCGGCGTTGGACCGCGCCACGACCCGGGCCAGGACGTCGCCGGGGCCGGTGATCGTGTGCGCCTCGAGGACCTCCGGGACGGCCGCCAGGTGCTCGGCGACGGTGTCGTGCGCCGCCCGGCCGCCCGTTGGCTGCCGCTCGTCGGACGGGTGCTGCCGGATCTCGAGGGTGACGAAGGCGGTCACGGCGTAGCCCAGCGCCGCCGGGTCGACCTCCGGTCCCCAGCCGCGGACGACGCCGTCCCGGGACATCCGGTCAAGACGGGCCTGCACGGTGCCACGCGCAACGCCGAGCCGCCGCGAGCACTCGAGGACGCCGACCCGCGGCTCGGTGGTGAAGAGCTCGACGATCCGGGCGTCGAGCTCGTCGATGGGCACGGTGCGCAGCCTAGCCGGTGCGGTGGGCCTGATTCTGGGCAGGATGTCCAGTCCCTCGGCGATATCTTGCGCAACCTGTCGGCCGACCGGTTGCATCAGGCCCCATGACGACCTCTGCCATCCCCGCCCTGACCGACGCCGAGAAGGCCGCGGAGCTCTCGCCGGAGCAGCTGAAGCAGCTCGTCGGGCTGGTGGAGTACGACGCGACCAGCGACCCGTTCCCGGTGACCGGCTGGGACGCGATCGTCCTCGCCGTCGGCAACGCGACCCAGGCCGCGCACTACTACCAGTCGGCCTACGGCATGGACCTGGTGGCGTACTCCGGCCCGGAGACGGGCAACCGCGACCACAAGGCGTTCGTCCTCAAGAGCGGGTCCTGCCGCTTCGTCGTCAAGGGCGGTGTCGACCTGGCCAGCCCGCTGCTCGACCATCACCGCGCGCACGGCGACGGCGTCGTCGACATCGCTCTCGAGGTGCCCGACGTCGACAAGTGCGTCGACCATGCCCGGGCGTCCGGCGCCCGGGTCATCGAGGAGCCGCACGACATCAGCGACGAGCACGGCACCGTCCGCATGGCCTCGATCGCGGCGTACGGCGACACCCGGCACTCGCTCGTCGACCGTTCGGGCTACGACGGCGTCTACCTGCCAGGCTACGTCGAGCGGGCCTCGGGCTACACCAAGCGCGAGGGCTCGCCGAAGCGGCTGTTCCAGGCCCTGGACCACGTCGTGGGAAACGTGGAGCTCGGCCACATGGACGAGTGGGTCGGCTTCTACAACAAGGTCATGGGTTTCGTGAACATGGCGGAGTTCATCGGCGACGACATCGCCACCGACTACTCGGCGTTGATGTCGAAGGTCGTCGCCAACGGCAACCACCGGGTGAAGTTCCCGCTCAACGAGCCGGCGGTCGCGAAGAAGAAGTCGCAGATCGACGAGTTCCTCGAGTTCTACCGCGGCCCTGGCGCGCAGCACCTGGCCCTGGCCACCAACGACATCGTGCGCACGGTCGACCAGATGCGCGCCGAGGGCGTGGAGTTCCTGTCGACGCCGGACTCCTACTACGAGGACCCGCAGCTCCGCGCGCGCATCGGCGAGGTGCGGGTGCCGATCGAGGAGCTGCAGCGGCGGGGCATCCTGGTCGACCGCGACGAGGACGGCTACCTGCTGCAGATCTTCACCCGGCCGATCGGCGACCGGCCGACGGTGTTCTTCGAGCTCATCGAGCGGCACGGCTCCCTGGGCTTCGGCAAAGGCAACTTCAAGGCGCTGTTCGAGGCGATCGAGCGGGAGCAGGAGAGGCGCGGCAACCTCTGAGCCGTGCGGCAACCTCTGGGCCGTGCGGCAACCTCTGATCCGGGAACTCCCGGCGGCCGGGCCTCGTCGGGACAGGCATGGACCTGACCTGCCCGAAGTGCCAGGCGCCGATGCGCAGCTACGAGCGCAGCGGCGTGACCGTCGACCAGTGCACCGAGTGCCGCGGCATCTTCCTCGACCGCGGCGAGCTGGAGCGGCTGGTCGACGCCGACACTCGGTTCCAGGCGGGCGGCCCGGTCGCACCCGCCGCGGCGCCCGCGCCTCAGGCGCCGGCCTACCAGCAGCAGCAGTACGCCCGGCAGCAGTCCTACGGCCACCAGGGCTACGGGCAGAAGCCGCACAAGAAGCGCAAGAGCTTCTTCGAGGAGCTCTTCGACTGAAACGCGGAGGCACTCCGCCACGACTCGCTGCCAGGATGCCGGCGTGCTGGACACACCTGTCGACCTCGAGACCCGGCTGCCCGGCCGGGTCACTTTGTCGCTGCTGACCGCCGCGGACGCCGAAGCCTTCGCCGCCCACGTCAGCGCCGACCTCGACCGGCTGCGCACCCACCTGCCGTGGCCCGACGTGACCAGGACGCCGGACGGCGCAGCCGGGTGGCTGGGGGCGTACGAACGGCAGGAGGACGGTCGGGTCGGCGTCGCCGGGATGTGGCACGAGCGGCAGCTCATCGGTGGGGCGCTGCTGTTCCACCACGACCCCGCCGCAGCGAACGTCGAGCTCGGCTGCTGGGTGGTCGCCGCCGGCGAGGGCGCCGGAGTGGTGTCGGCCGCGTGCCGCTGGCAGCTCGGCCACGCCCGCGCCGACCTGGGGGCCGAGCGGGTCGAGTGGCACGCCGGGACCACCAACGAGCGATCGCGCCGGCTCGCCGAGCGGCTGGGCTTCGTCCACGAAGGCACCCTGCGCTCGAACTACCCGCTGCGCGGCGACCGGCTGGACACTGACGTGCTGTCGCTGGTCGGTGCCGAGCTCGACCCCTTCGTCAGGGACCGGGGATGACGGTGCCGGTCACGGCACCGAAGCCGATGCGGGTGCCGTCAGGACCCGGCGCCCACGCCGAGATCGCCACGGTGTCGCCGTCCTCGAGGAAGGTCCGGGTCGAGCCGTCGTCCAGCGCGACCTGCTCCTGGCCGTTCCAGGACAGCTCGAGGAACGAGCCGCGCTGGTCGCGCTCCGGGCCGGACACGGTGCCGGAGGCGTAGAGGTCGCCGGTGCGCAGGGCAGCGCCGTTGACGGTCAGGTGCGCGAGCTGCTGGTCGGGCGTCCAGTACATCTGCGAGAACGGCGGGCGCGCGACGACGGTGCCGTTCCACGACACCTCGAGGCGCAGGTCGAGCGCCCAGTCCGAGTGCCGCTCCAGGTAGGGCAGCACCGCCGGGTTCTGCTCCGGGCCGGGCAGCCGCGCGTCGCCGAGGGCGTCCAGCGGCACGACCCACGGCGACACCGAGGTGGCGAACGACTTGCCCAGGAAGGGCCCCAGCGGGACGTACTCCCACGCCTGCAGGTCGCGCGCGCTCCAGTCGTTGACGAGGCACACGCCGAAGATGTGCTGCCGGAAGTCGCGGGTCGGGACCGCGCGGCCGAGGGGCGACGGGACGCCGACCACGAAGCCGACCTCGGCCTCGATGTCAAGCCGCCGCGACGGCCCGTAGGTGGGTGCGGCGTCGTCCGGTGCCTTGCGCTGCCCGCTCGGGCGTACGACGTCGGTGCCGGAGACGACGACCGTGCCGGCCCGCCCGTGGTAACCGATAGGCAGGTGCTTCCAGTTGGGGGTCAGGGCCTCGCCGTCGGGCCGGAAGATGCGGCCGACATTCTCGGCGTGGTGCTGCGAGGAGTAGAAGTCGACGTAGTCGGCGACGTCGAACGGGAGGTGCATGGTGACCTCGGACTGCGGCACGAGGTGGCTCTCGACCAGGTCGCGGTAGCCCTCGTGGGTCACCAGCTCGACCAGCCAGGACCGCACGGCCGACCACGACGGGCGGCCCATCGCGAGGAAGGGGTTGAGCGACGGCGCCTCGAAGACGTGGCCGCCGTCGAGCCCCTCGGCTGCGGCCAGCGGCGCCAGGTCCATCACGTCGTCGCCGAGAGCGACCCCGACTCGCGGGAACTCGCCGTCGTGCGAGAAGACGCCGTAGGGCAAGTTGGTCGCGGGGAATGCGGTGCCCTCGGGCAGGTCGGCCCAGGTGGTCGTCATGAGGCCTCCGCGAGCAGCCCGAGCCCGGCCAGCTCGTCGAGGGGGTCGTGCACCCCGCAGCAGCCGAACGACCGGAATGTCGCCCGTACGTCGCCGCAGGTGCTCTCGTCCCACTCCGCGACGAACTCCACCAGGGCCGGTGCGGCGCGCTGGGCCAGCACGGCCGCGACGTCCTCGACGGCGCCGCCGCCCTGCGCGACCCGGGTGGCGACCAGGACGTTGAGGACGCCGTGGTGCTCGAAGCCGGAGGCCGCCTCGGTCCCGCGCACGGCGTGGTGCAGCCCGGCGGTCAGCTTGACCGGCACCCTCTGGGCGACGGCGGCTACGAGGAAGGCGGCCAACTCGGTCTCGGCCGGGAACGCGTCGGCCGTGGTGCCTCCGGTGCGGTACTTGGCGACGGTCCAGCCCTCGGGCCCGACGAGGGTCAGCGCCTCGTCGAAGCCGGTGCGCGGCACCTCGAGGGCGCCGGTGACGCCGGGAAGCCGGGTCAGGTTGCGTCCGACGGTGGCCGCGTCGGCGCCGAGGCGGGCTGCCGACGCCTCGACGCCGACCAGCTGCAGGGTCTCGTCGGCGGCACAGGCCTGCAGCGACGAGTGTGCCTCGTCGCCGGAGACGTCGAAGACCACGGCGAGGCGGATGCTCTGGTCGGCCGGCAGGTGGGCGCGCAGCTCGGTCACCCGCGACGCCGGGCACAGGAAGGGGCCGACCAGGTCGGACCGGCCGGTCGGACGTACGGCCGCGTGCTCCTTCAGCGCCTGGTCCATCGGGGCGTTGCCGGGCGGGAAGAGGGCCGCGTCGTCGACGAGCGCGGCGAACAGTGTGCGAGGCACCACCCGATGGACCCTACTGGGCTGCCCGAGGCGGCCGTCCGCGTGGCAGGGTGGCCCCATGCCTTACTACCGCCAGGTGGGCGAGATCCCTCGTAAGCGCCACACCCAGTTCCGCCAGTCCGACGGCAGCCTCTACGCCGAGGAGCTGATGGGCGTCGAGGGGTTCTCGTCGGACGCCTCGCTGCTCTACCACCGCCACCTCCCGACGGCGATCGTGTCGAGCGAGGCTTACGACGCCCCGGTCTTCCACCGGCAGCCCAACCACCCGCTCAAGCCGCGCCACTTCAAGACCCACAAGCTCGACGGGGCGGCAGCGGCCAAGGACGCGGTGCTCGGCCGCCAGCACCTGATGGCCAACGCCGACGTACGCCTCTCCTACGCGGTCGCGACCGAGCCGTCGCCGCTCTACCGCAACGCGGTCGGCGACGAGTGCGTCTACGTCGAGAGCGGCGAGGCGGTCGTCGAGACGGTGTTCGGCGCGCTGACCGTGCGCAGTGGGGACTACGTCGTCCTGCCGACGTCGACCACGCACCGGTGGGTCCCGCAGGGTGAGCTGCGGCTGCTGGTGACCGAGGCGTCCGGGCACATCCGGCCGCCGAAGCGCTACCTGTCGAGCAAGGGCCAGTTCCTCGAGCACGCGCCCTACTGCGAGCGGGACATCCGCGGCCCGGGCGAGCCCTTCAGCGCGGGCGGCGAGGACGTCGAGGTGCTGGTGCAGCACCGCGGGCCCGGCACGGCGAGCGCCTGGACGCGCTACGTCTACGCGCACCACCCGTTCGACGTCGTCGGGTGGGACGGCTGCCTCTACCCGCACGTCTTCTCGATCCACGACTTCGAGCCGATCACCGGCCGGCTGCACCAGCCGCCGCCGGTGCACCAGACGTTCGAGGGCCCGAACTTCGTGATCTGCTCGTTCGTCCCACGACTGTTCGACTACCACCCCGAGGGCATCCCGGCGCCGTACAACCACGCCAACGTCGACTCCGACGAGATGATCTTCTACACCGGCGGCGACTTCATGTCGCGCAAGGGCGCCGGCATCGAGCAGGGCTCGATCTCTCTGCACCCGTCGGGCTTCACCCACGGCCCGCAGCCCGGGTCGGTCGAGGCCTCGATCGGCAAGGCGGCGACCGACGAGCTCGCCGTCATGGTCGACACGTTCCGCCCGCTCGACCTGCTCGAGCCGGCGCTGGCGTGCGAGGACACCTCTTACGCGTGGACCTGGGCCGGGCGCACCATCGACCCCGGAGCCGACTCGACGACCGGCTGACGCGTGGGTGCGGCGTGCGCCTACAGGCCGCGGCGGGTGCCGCTGCGACGGCGCAGAGCCGGCACGACGAGGAAGACGACGACGGCGATCACGGCGACGATGAGCAGGATCTTCAGCACCAGGGCTCCAGGGTCTCGGCCGGCCCGCGGGGTGCGTCCGGCACAGGTGTGG
>DATHAP010000149.1 GCA_035489715.1 Actinomycetes bacterium | reverse complement strand
TGCTCGGGCTCGAGCCCGGCGACGCCAAGATCCTTCGCAACGCGGGTGCCCGGGTGACCGACGACGTGCTGCGGACGTTGGTGCTGGCGTCGTACCTGCTCGGCGTCGAGCGGGTGATGGTCGTCGCGCACACCGACTGCCGGATGAGCGCGGGCGGCGAGGAGCAGGTGCACGAGGCGATCCGCGCGGCCGGCGGTCCGGACACCCGCAGCATCTCGTTCCTCACCACAGCCGACCAGGACGACGCGGTGCGCCAGGACGTCCAGCGGGTGCGCTCGTGGCCGTACCTGCAGGAGCTGGCGGTGGACGGCTTCGTCTACGACCTGCGCACCGGCCTGCTCCGCCGGGTCGGCTGACGACGTCCCCCGGATCGACTCAGACGGACAGCCGGATGACCTCGGCAACCGGGCGGCGGGGCGTCGCCGGCACCGGGATGCCGTAGCCGATCCGCATGATCATCTGGGTGACGCCCACACCGGTGAGCGGTGAGCGCACCTGCCAGCGCAGGTCGTGGTGCTCCAGCGGCTGGTTCATGAACGAGGCGGACAGCCCCTCGGCCGTGGCGACCAGCAGGGCGCGCTCCAGCGCCTGACCGGCCCGCACCCAGTCGGCCGGGGTGTCCTTGAGCGTGGACAGGATCGCGACAGTCGGCGTCGCCTCGAACGGCACGGTCGGCAGCTCACTCCCGGAGGACCTGCGGGCCCGGCCGCCGGATGCCGGGACGTCGGCCCCGAGGTCGCGGAAGGGCGTGGAGCGGTCCCGGGGGCGGGGGCCGAGCGCATGGGAGGGGATGCCGTCGGACGCGCCGTCGCGGCCCAGCCAGGCCGCCCGCTCGAGCTTGGCCTCCGGCAGGTCGGCCCGCTCGCCGTCGTGCAGCAGGCCCACGATCCGGTCGATCTCGGCTGGCTGGTCGACGATCCGCAGCAGGGAGTTCTCGAGGCTGACGGCGTCCTGGAGCCGGCTGAGCACCGACCGCGGGATCCGGCGGTTCCAGAACGGGAAGCGGTTGGTACGTCGCGACCAGACGGCCGGGAACAGGTCCTCCAGGAAGCCGGGCGAGCCGTGCCGGTGGTCGACCTCGAGCCGGGCCACGTGGGTCGGGTCGGCCTTGGTCGGGAGGATCCGGACGCGGGGGTGGAAGCCCAGGTGGTCAGCGGCCACCCGCAGGTTGAACAGGGCGGCGCCGCAGCTGATCAGCAGGGACCGGCCGGAGCCGTCCGACACCGCCAGGTGGCGGGCCGGGTCGGCGTGGAGGTCGACCGTGCGCTCGCCCAGCGTGAAGATCCACGGCTGGCTGTTGTGCACCGACGGGGCAGCCGAGGCCGCCTCGACGAGCGCGGTCGCGACGTCGCCGTCGAGGAGTCTCGCGGTACGGGTCTCGAGCATGGTGCACCTCCCTGGCTGTCGACCCACCATCCGCTTCCGCACCGAGGCACGACAGGTACGAAAGTCCCGAATGCCGTGCCCTTCGGCCTTGGCCGCAGGCGCCTGCTGCGCCGACACTGGGCCGGTGACAGCCCAGAGCCCGGCCCAGCCCGACCTCGCCGCCGTCGTCGACCTGGCGCGCCACGCGCCCTCGGTGCACAACAGCCAGCCGTGGCAGTTCTCGGTGACCGCGGGGGTGCTCACCCTCCGGCGCGACGAGGCACGCCGGCTGCCGGTGCTCGACCCCGACTCCCGCCAGGTCACGATCAGCTGCGGCGCTGCCGTGCACCTCGCCCGGCTGGGCCTGCGGGCCCAGGGGCTCGACCCGACGACGGAGGTGGTCCGGGCCGACAGCCACGGCATCGAGGTCCGCATCGCCGCCGCACCTGGGGACCCGCCGGCCGAGGCAGAGCTGGGGCTGGTGACCGCCGCCCGCGAGCGGCACACCCAGCGCGGACGGTTCCATGCCCGGCCGGTCGCGGACGACGTCGTGCGCGAGATGCGGCTCGCCGCCGAGGCCGAGGGTGCCTGGGTGCGGTTCCTGGCCGACTCCGAGGACCAGGTGCCGCTGGCCGTGCTGCTCGCCAAGGCGGACGAGCTTGAGCGCGACGACCCGGACTACCAGGCCGAGCTGGCCAGGTGGGCCGACAGACCGGCCGGCTCAGCGGACGGCCTCCCCGCGGCCGCCACCGCGCCGGCGGAGGAGGTCCGCGCGAGCGACCTGACCCTCCGTCGGTTCGGCCCCGCCGGCGGCACCGAGGCAGCGGGCGACCCGGTGGACGACGCGGACCCGCCGGTCGCCGAGCACCCGCTGGTCGCCGTCCTCGGCACCACCGCCGACACCCCGCACGACTGGCTGGTCGCCGGGCAGGCGCTGTCGGCGCTGCTGGTCCGGGCCACGGCCGGCGGCGTGCAGGCCTCCCCGCTGGGGCAGGTCCTCGACCAGCCGTGGGCCCGGCGCCGGCTGGCCGGCGAGCTCGGTGTGGTGGGCCACCCGCAGATGGTGCTGCGCCTCGGCTACGCCGAACCCGGGCCGGAGACCCCTCGCCGCCCGGTCGACGAGCTGCTGTCCTGACGTGCCCACGGTCACCGCCGAGCAGCTCGGCACCGTCCTGTCCGCCCTGCCCGGCACCCCGAGGGTGGTTGTCAGCGGCAACGGCGCCCTCCCGCTGACCCTGCTCTCGGTCGTGGACAGCAGCCTGGCGACGTACCACCTGTTCACGCTCAACGCGGGTCCCGCGGTGCCGCAGCGACCCGAGGTGGTGCACGAGACCTGTTTCGTCGGGCCGGGGGTGCGGCGCAGCCCGCGGCTGCGCTACGTGCCGGCCCGGCTGTCTCTGGTGCCGAGGCTGTTCGCGACCACGATGCCGCCCGACGTCGTCTGCCTCAACGTGGCGCCGCTGCACGACGGCAGCTACTCGATGGGGGCCGAGGTCAACATCCTGCCGGCGGCCGTCGAGGCCTGCCGGGCGCGGGGCGGCATCGTCGTCGCGCAGGTCAACGCGGCGATGCCGTGGACGTACGGCGACGGGCTGCTCTGGCCGGAGGACGTCGACTACCTGGTCGAGGTGGACGAGCCGCTGCTGCCGCCGCACCACGCCGAGCCCGACGACGCATCGCGCCGCATCGGCGAGCTGGTGGCGGCCCGGGTCGGTGACGGCGCGACCATCCAGCTCGGCATCGGGCTGGTGCCCGACGCGACCCTGCCCGGGCTGTCCCGACGCACGGGTCTGGTCGTGTGGAGCGAGATGTTCTCCGACGGGGTGCTGAGGCTGGACCGCGCGGGGGCGCTGGACGCCGTCGCACCGATCACCGCGTCGTTCCTCCTCGGCTCACCGGAGCTGCTGCGGTGGGCCGACCGCAACCCGCGGGTGCAGCTGCTGCGCACCGAGCGCACCAACAACCCGACGAAGATCTCCAAGCAGCGCGCGATGACGAGCATCAACACGGCGCTGCAGGTCGACCTGTTCGGCCAGGCCAACGCGTCGCGCGTCAACGGCCGCATCCACTCCGGCTTCGGCGGCCAGACCGACTTCATCGTGGGAGCGCTGCACTCGCCCGGCGGCCAGGCAGTCATGGCGCTGCGGTCCTGGCACCCCAAGGCGGACACGTCCTCGATCGTCGCGATGGTCGACGAGCCGGTCACGTCGTTCCAGCACACCGCGGTCGTGACCGAGCAGGGCGTCGCGGAGATGTTCGGCCAGGACGAGCAGAGCCAGGCGCGCAACCTCATCGAGCAGGCCGCCCACCCGCGGGTGCGGGAGGAGCTGCGCGAGGAGGCCGTCGCCCTGGGCCTGGCCTGGGGCCGGGTCGACTGACCGGAGCACCCTGACGGTGGGGGCCTTGAGTCGTGCCGATCCGGGTCCTTGGTCCCTGGGGGCTCGGCGTGAACCGGGTGACGATCGAGGTGTCTCACAAGGACCCAGTAGTCACCAGGAGGACACCATGACCACCCACACCCCGGCGAAGGTCCCCGTCCTGACCTCGGACACCACCTTCATCGCCGAACCCGTCCACGAAGAGACCCCGCGGCACATGGCGTACCGCTTCATGATGGCGGCCACCCGGCTCGCCCTCGGCTGGGTCTTCCTCTGGGCGTTCCTCGACAAGACCTTCGGTCTCGGCCACGAGACCCCCACGGACGGCGCCTGGATCAACGGCGGCAGCCCCACCGAGGGCTTCCTCGCCAACGCGCCGACCGGCCCCTTCGCCGACTTCTACAAGGACATCGCCGGCGCCAGCTGGGCGGACTGGCTGTTCATGCTCGGCCTCGGCGGCATCGGCATCGCGCTGGTGCTCGGCTTCGCGATGCGCATCGCCGCCGTCAGCGGCGCGCTTCTGCTGGTCATGATGTGGAGCGCCGTCCTGCCCCCGGAGAACAACCCGGTGATCGACGACCACATCGTGTACGCGCTGGTCCTGGGCGTCCTTGCTCTCGCGAGCGCCAACAAGACGCTCGGCCTCGGCCGGGTGTGGGAGCGGATCCCCCTGGTGGCGCGCTACGGGTTCCTGAAGTAGCAGCAACCGCTCCCCAGCAGTAGGAGGGGTCGGCCCGGAGGGCCGGCCCCTTCGTCGTGCGGTCAGCGCCAGCCGCGGTGCAGCAGCCGACCGACCTCGGGAAGGGTGTCGGCCACCTCGACCGCACCCGCCTCGGTGAGCTCCTCGCGGGAGAACCCTCCGGTCAGGAGGGCGACCCCGCGGGCGCCGAACCGGCCGGCCGCGACGAAGTCCCACGTCGAGTCCCCCACCACGACGACGTCGGCGTCGCCCGGCCGGTCGGTCGCCTTGTCCAGGGCCACCTGAAGGAGGTCCGGGGCGGGCTTGGTGTGCTCGACGTCCTCGGAGGTCGTCCACGCGTTAGCGACCGACCGGCCGTCGACCAGGTCGAGGAAGGCGTCGACGTGCTCCGGCTTGCCCGAGCTGGCCAGCACCACCCGGACCCCGTCGGAACGCAGGCCGGCCAGCAGCTCGTGGGCCCCCTCGACCGCTGACACCTCCGGCAGCAAGGGGGCGAACTCCTCGGCCCAGGCGGCGCGCAGCTCGTCACCGTGCCGGGCGTCGACCGCCTCGTCGGTGAGGGCCGGCACCAGCTGGTCGCCGCCCATGCCGATGTGCCGGTGGATGCGCCAGAGCGGCAGCGTCAGACCGATGCGTCGGAACGCGCGGTACCACGCGAGCGCGTGCTGGTAGTTCGTGTCGACCAGGGTCCCGTCGACGTCGACGAGGGCGATCCGCTCCATGGGGCCGCGCCTACCCCCAGTGGGCCGCGCGTACCGTCAGGGCGCAGCCTGGAAGATGCCGAGGACCCCCCAGCCGCGGTCCGGGAAGCCCGCCGCGTCGGCCACCCGGGCGGACGCGACGTTGGCGGGGTCGTGCAGGTAGGTCGCGACGATGCCCTGCGCGTGCAGGGTCCTGGACGCCTGGGCGACCAGCCGACGCGCCAGCCCCTTGCCGCGGGCGCCCTCGTCGGTGCCGACGGAGATCTCGTGCCCGTGCCGGTCGTGCCGCTTGAGGCCGACGCCGGCCAGGTAGCGGTCGTCGTCGTCGAGCGCGACCAGGACGTCGCCTCCGAACGGCCGCAGCCACCCCGGCACCCTCGGGTCCTCGTGCGGCAGCCAGAGCCCCGCGTCGGGGAGCCGGTCGGCCGCCGGCGCGGTGTCGCTCCAGCGGAAGACGCCGCGGTAGACGACGTGGCCGGGCAGGTCGAGCCGCTCCGGCAGGGCGGCCCGCAGCGCGTCGAGGGCACCCGCGCCACCCGCCGCCTCGTCGTCACGGGCCTGCGCGACGTACGACCGCGCCCACCCGAGGTGCGCCGGCGGCACGGACACCACGGCCGCACCGGCGCCGTCGACGACGCCCGTGACCGCGTGGACCGCGCCGTCCCATCCAGGGCGGGTACGTCCCTCCGCCCCCACCACGACGACCGGGGGCGGCCCGTCGTGGACGGCACCCAGGACGGCCAGCTCGTCGTCGGTCGCGCCGAGCCAGGAGCGCCAGTGCGCGCGCAGCCCGTCGGGCAGCTCGGCGTCCTCGGTCCGCTCCGCGATCGTCCCGCGCACCCCTGGTCCTCTCCTCAGGCCTCGGCCAGCGGCTGGAATCGTCGCAGGCGCAGGCTGTTGGTCACGACGAACAGCGAGCTCGCGGCCATCGCGGCGCCGGCGATGAGCGGGTTCAGCAGCCCCGCGGCGGCCAGCGGGATGCCGGCGAGGTTGTAGGCGAAGGCCCAGAACAGGTTCCCGCGGATGGTCGACAGGGTGCGCCGCGACAGCCGGATCGCGTCGGCGGTCGCCGTCAGGTCGCCGCGCACCAGCGTGAGGTCGGACGCCTCGATCGCCACGTCGGTGCCGGTGCCCATCGCCAGCCCCAGGTCGGCCTGGGCGAGGGCGGCTGCGTCGTTGACCCCGTCGCCGACCATCGCGACGACCCGTCCCTCGGTCTGCAGCCGGCGGACGACGTCGACCTTGTCCTGGGGCAGCACCTCGGCCACGACGTCGGCCGGGTCGATGCCGACCTCGGCGGCGACCGTGGCCGCGGCCGCCGCGTTGTCGCCGGTCAGCAGCACCGGCCGGAGCCCCAGGTCGCGAAGGCCAGCGACGGCGCGGCCCGAGGTGGGCTTGACCACGTCGGACACCACCAGCACCGCGCGGGCGCGGCCGTCCCACCCGGCGGCGACGACCGTGCGTCCCTCGGCCTCTGCGGCCGCGCGCGCCCGCTCCAGCGCCGGCGAGAGGTGCTGCGACCACTCGGCCAGCAGCCGCGGCCGGCCGACGACCACCGCGTGGGTGCCGCCGCCATCGGGTGCGGGCACCACTCCCTGGACCCCGAGACCCGCGACGTTGGCGAAGCCCTCCACCGCAGGCAGCGGACCGACCTCGGCCGCCGCGGCCGACGCGACGGCGCGGGCGACCGGGTGCTCCGAGGCCGACTCGAGCGCGCCGGCCAGGCGCAGCGCCTCCGCACGGTCGACGCCGTCGTCTACGACGACGCCGACGAGCGTCATGGTGCCGGTGGTCACGGTGCCGGTCTTGTCCAGTACGACGGTGTCCACACGTCGGGTGGACTCCAGAACCTCGGGGCCCTTGATCAAAATGCCGAGCTGTGCCCCGCGACCGGTGCCGACGAGCAGGGCGGTCGGCGTCGCGAGCCCGAGGGCGCACGGGCAGGCGATGACCAGGACGGCGACGGCTGCGGCGAACGCCAGCTCCGCGCTGTCCCCGCGGCCGAGCCAGAAGCCGAGCGTGGCCAGCGCGAGCACGAGGACCGTCGGCACGAAGACGGCGGAGATCCGGTCGGCCAGCCGCTGCACCGGCGCCTTGCCGTTCTGCGCGTCCTCGACCAGCCGGGCCATCTGGGCCAGCTGGGTGTCGCCACCGACCCTGGTGGCGCGGACCACCAGCCGGCCCCCGGCGTTGACCGTGGCGCCGACGACGCCGTCACCAGGCCCGACCTCGACTGGCACCGGCTCGCCGGTCAGCATCGAGGCGTCGACCGCGGAGGTCCCCTCGACGACCACGCCGTCGGTCGCGACCTTCTCCCCCGGCCGGACGACGAACACGTCGCCGACCACGAGCTCGTCGACGGGGACACGTCGCTCCACGCCGTCCCGCACGACCGCGACGTCCTTCGCCCCCATCTCGAGCAGGGCGCGCAGCGCGGCGCCGGAGCTGCGCTTGGCCCTGGCCTCCAGCCACTTGCCGGTGAGCAGGAACAGCGTCAGCCCGGAGGCGACCTCGAGATAGACCTCGTCGGCTCCGGACCCGCGCTCCGGGACGAGCGTGAACGGCATCGTCATCCCGGGCTCGCCCGCCCCGCCCAGGAAGAGGGCGTACAGCGACCAGCCGAAGGCGGCGAGCACGCCGAGGGAGACGAGGGTGTCCATCGTCGCGGCACCGTGGCGCAGGTTGACCCAGGTCGCCCGGTGGAACGGCCAGGCACCCCAGGTGACCACGGGGGCCGCGAGCGTCAGCGACAGCCACTGCCAGTAGTCGAACTGCAGGGCCGGCACCATCGCCAGCAGGATCACCGGCACGGTCAGCGCCGCCGTCCCGACGACCCGCTGGCGCAGGGCGTCGACGGCCCGCGGGTCACCGGCGGCCTGGGCCTCCGCGTCGCTGCCCGTGACACCGGCCGCGGACCCGGCATTGGAGGCAGCCCCTGGAGCGGGCCGCGCGGCAGGCGGTGCCGCGGTGTAGCCGGTGGCCTCCACGGTGGCGACCAGGTCGTCGACCGTCACGTCGTCGGCGAATGTGACCTTCGCCTTCTCGGTGGCGAAGTTCACCGTCGCCTCGACACCTGGCATCCGGTTGAGCTTCTTCTCGATCCGGGCCGAGCACGAGCTGCAGGTCATGCCGCCGATGGCCAGCTCGACGGTGCGGCCACCAGTGGGCGTCTGGAGTGTCATCGGTGCTCACCGACGTCCACGGTGAGCTCTGCGGTGCGCACCTCGCCGTTGACCTGGAAGTCCAGGAACAGCCGGTAGGTCCCCGGCGACGGGAACGTCGTCATGAACTCGACGTCCGGGCCGCCGGCGACGCCCGGCTCGGCGTCCTCGCCCGGGTGCGTGTGCAGGTAGGCGAGATCGCCGGCGCGCAGGGTCACCAGGTGGCCGTACGCCCCCAGGTACGGCTGCAGGTCGTCCACCGGCTCACCGTCGCGGCTGACCGTGAAGGTCAGGTCGGTGTCGACCCCGGCCTCCGGGTGCCCGGTCATCCGCACGTCGAAGCCGTCGACCGAGATGGACGTCGCGGCGGCGGGCAGTGCCACCGGGCGGTATTCACCTGCCACGTCGAGGTCGGTGCCGAGCACGAGGTTGCGGCCGAGGTCGGCGGGGACGACGTCGGCGTAGGCCCGGTAGCTGCCCGCCCGGGTCAGGTCGAGGTCGACCGACCAGACGCCGTCTCCCGACAGGACCGGGTGCACATGCTGGAACTGCGACAGGTCGCGTCGCACGACGATCAGGTGCAGGTCCTTCTCGTGCGCCTCGGTGTAGTCGGTGACCGGCGACCCGTCCGGGCCGGTGACCCGGAAGGCGAACCGGACGGCGTCGCCCGACGGAAGGGTGGGCCGCAGCGGGACCAGCGTGTAGCCGTCGACCGTCGACGCCAGCCCCGGCAGGGCGCCGTCGTCTGCCGTGAGAGTCGCGGAATCGTCGCCGTGGCCGCCGTCGCCCCCGCCGTCGCTGTGCGTGCGGTCCGCCTCGGCATGGGTGTCGGTCTCCGGGGCGTCAGCGGGGCCCACCGCGGCGCCGACCGCCCAGGCGGAGCCGAAGGCCGCCAGCAGGACCGCGGCGAAGACGGTGAGCCGTGCTGCCGCGTTCACGGCGTGGCACCGGCGAGCTGGTAGCCCGCCTCGTCGACCGCCTCACGGACGGTGTCCTCGGGCAGGGCGTCCTCGCTGACCACGCGCACCGTCGACTCGCCGCCTGCGACCAGGTCGACCTCGACGTCACGGACGCCCGGGATGGCCGACACCTCGTCGGTGACCGCGCGCACGCAGTGCTCGCAGGTCATGCCGGTGACGCGGTAGGTGGCGGTGGTGCTCATGGTGTCTCCTCGGGTTCAGTGGTGCCCTTGTCGGCGTGGTCAGCTGGTGGGGCGGTCAGCTGCGGACCAGCCGGGCGATGGCCTCGGAGGCCTCGCGGACCTTCTCGTCGGCCTCCGCGCCGCCGCGCTGGGCCGCCTCGACCACGCAGTGGGCGAGGTGCTCCTCGAGCAGCTCGAGGGAGAAGGCCTGCAGCGCCTTGGTGGCAGCCGAGACCTGGGTGAGGATGTCGATGCAGTACTTGTCCTCCTCGACCATCCGTTGCAGGCCGCGGACCTGGCCCTCGACACGGCGCAGGCGCTTGAGGTGACTGTCCTTGCGCGGGGTGTAGCCGTGCGGCGGGGCCGGCTCGGTCATCTCGTCCTCCTGCTTACCCCGTAGGGGTACTCGCTGCGTGTTGCTCTACTGTACCCCCCTAGGGTACTGGCCACAACACCTCGGAACCGCCCGTTC
>DATHAP010000148.1 GCA_035489715.1 Actinomycetes bacterium | reverse complement strand
GTCGTGCTCGACGGAGATCCAGCCGCGGTACCCGTTGTCGCGGACGGCGGTCATCATCGCCTCGAAGTCGACCAGGCCGTGCGGCGTGCCCATCTCGTAGAACCACTTGCCGGTCGTCGGCGCCATGATCTCGGAGTCCGGCCGGTGCCGGTGGTCGTCGCCGGTGGCCACGTTGTGGGTGTCCTTGAAGTGGAAGCCGCTCACCCGGTGGGCGTGCCGGTTGTACAACGCCACCGGGTCCAGCCCGGCGATGCAGTGCTGCGCGGTGTCGACGAACAGCGACACGTACTTCGGGTCGGTGTAGCTGTAGAAGGTCTCGATGTCCGGCTCGCTCTGGATGCCGCAGAAGAACTCGTGATGGCAGGTGAGCTTCACCCCGAAGCCGGCGGTGATCTCGCCGACCTTGTTCCAGCACTCCGCGGTGAACTTGAGCTTGTCCTCGGTGACCGGCTCCATGTCGTAGTAGAGCGTCGCCGGCATCACGATGATGTTGTCGAGCTGGATCTCCGACCAGCGGCCCATCGTGACCCGGAAGTCCTCGAGGATGTTCTCGTGCGTCTCGGGGATGTGGGGCGCGTAGTTCCGGAGGTCGTAGTCGGCGGCGTGGAACGTGTTCACGATCCGCTCGAGCCCGTGGTCCCGGACCATCTCCTGATACTTCGCCGGGCCGCCGTAGTCGCCGTACATCTGCCAGATGCGGAAGTCGAACGTGTCGATCGCGTCGAAGCCGGTCGCCTTGATCTGCTTGAGGAAGGCCGACATGGTCTTGTGCGAGTGCCACTGGTCGACCGGCCCCGCCGGGCCGTTGCTCCGCCAGTGGTCCATGTAGGACCACTTGATCGCGGACTCGGTCATCGCTTGGCCACCCCCAGCTCGTGCTGCAGGTACCAGCTGTTGAGCATGGCCAGCTCGGCCGGGTTGCCGCCGTGGTCGCTCTCGACGACGACCCAGCCCGGGTAGTTGTTCTCCCGGAGCGCCGCGACGAAGCCCTTCACGTCGACCAGCCCGCCCTCGGTGCCGAGCTCGTAGAACCAGCGCTCGATCCGCCGTCCGGCGCCGCCCTTGAGCATCGTCGACTCGGCTCCGGGCATCCGGTACTCCTCGCCGGTGTCGGCGTAGCGGGTGTCCTTGAGGTGCACGTGGGTGACCCGGTCGGCGTGCTCCCGGTAGAAGGCCACCGGGTCGATGCCGCCGACGGTGAACTCGGCCGTGTCCAGCGCCAGGCCGACGGTCGCTGGATCGGTCGCGTCCAGCAGGCCGGTCAGCTCGGCTTCGGTGTGCACAGCGCCCAGGCAGTCGTAGTGGAGGGCCAGCCCCAGCCCGGCGGCGGAGGTCAGCTCGCCGATCCGGTTCCACACGTCACCGATGAGCTTGATCCCGTCGGCGTCCAGCGGCGGGGACATCCAGGCCGAACCGACCGGGCGGACGACGAGCTGGTCGGCGCCCACGCCGGCGACGAAGTCGACGAACGGCTTCGACCACTCGACGATCGCGTCGTGGTCGGCCGGGTTGGCCGTGGAGCGGAACGCGTAACCCTCTTCCTCCTCCGTGGGCTGCTGCGGGTCCCAGAACATGCTGGAGACGCCGTGCACCTTCGCCCGGCGGAGGAAGTCGAGGAAGCCCTGGTGGCTGCCGTGGTTGAGCAGGATGACCTCGGGCCGGCTGATGTTGTCCCACCGACCGGTGCCCGACGCCAGCTCGATGGTGTCGAACCCGCAGGCCGACGCGGTCTTGAGCGCCCGCTGCTGGTCCTCGTGCCGGACGAAGACGTCGAGCCGGACGTTCCACTGGTTCAGCGCGTATGCCCAGCGCAGGGTGTCCCTCATCGCCGTGCCCCCTGGATGCTGCCCGACAGCTCGCTCCGCGCCTCGGCCTCGGCGAGCACGTTGTCGATGTACCACTTGGCGACGGCGGTGGCCTCCGCGTAGCTGCCGCCCCCGAGCTCGGCCTTGTCGTGCTCAACGGTCAGCCAGCCGTCGTAGCCGCTGGCGACGATCTCCTTCATGAGCGCCGGGAAGTCGACGAGCCCGCCCTCGCCCATCTCGTAGAACCAGCGCGTCACCTGGGGCGCCATCAATTCAGGGTCCGGCGGCGTGCGGTAGGCCTCGTGCTCGTCGACGTTCTTGGTGTCCTTGAAGTGGAAGCCGGTACAGCGGTCCTTGTAGTCGCGGAACAGCTGAACCGGGTCGACGCCGGCGATCGTGTGCTGCGCGGTGTCGCAGAAGAAGTGGACGAGCTCCGGGTCGGTGTAGCGGAAGAACGTGTCGAGCTGCTCGCGGGTGCGGATCGCGCCCCAGAACTCGAAGTGGCAGGTGGTCTTTATGCCCTGCTCGAGGGTCAGCTTCCCGACCCGGTTCCACAGGTCGGCCACGACCTTGATCGTGTCGTCGGTGACCGGCTCGGTCTGGTAGTAGGTCGACGTCGGCATGACGATGAAGTTCTCGACGCCGGTCAGGCCCTCGCACATGCGCAGCGTGGTCGTGCAGTCGGCGACGATCCGGTCGTGCGTCTCGCGGACGTGCGGCGCCGTGTACTTCGTCGCCGAGGGGTATGCCGAGAAGATCCCGGTGATCTTGTCGAACCCGTTGTCGCGGAGGAACCGCTCGAAGCCCGGCACCCCGCCGTACATCCCGGCGTAGAACGGCAGGTAGAAGAAGAAGGTGTCGAAGCCCGTGAAGCCCAGGGCCGACAGCTGCTTGATGTACCGATCCATGTAGGCGCGGTTGAACGACGGGGGCTGCGGCCCCTGCGGCGTCTCCGTCACCCAGTGATCCATGTACGACCACTTGGTCCAGACCACGACGGGTCCCCTTCTCTCTGCGCGGCCTGCGGCCCGCATCCAGGTCACCGGGAGGCCCCGAAAGGGTCCCCAGCGGCGGTCGATGTCGACCGCCTGGGGCGAAAAGCCCTGGCGTGGAAGAAGAGGGTTCCTGCTCGTGACGAGCAGGAACCATTCTGCCGTCGCGCCGGTGACGGGCACCAGCGCTTTGTCCTGATGCCGTTCATCAGCGCGGTCGATGTGCCTCCAGCCGATCAGGCAGCGCCAGCGCTCCGACGCACGCCACCACGAGGAGCCCCGCACCCACGAGGAAGCCGACACCGAAGCCCGCGGTCAGTGCCGCCGCGCTGTCGGGCGCGCCGTACCGGGCGGCCCATGCGCTGGCCACCGACACCAGCGCGGCCAGCCCGACGGCGCTGCCCACCTGCCGGGTCGTGTTCAGCAGCCCGGAGGCCAGACCCGCCCGCTCCGGCGGCAGGCCGGACATGGCCGTGACGGTCAGCGGCAGTCCCGCCGCGCCGAAGCCCGCCATGGCCAGCGTCAGCGGGACGAGCACGTCGACGGCGTACCGGCCCTCCACGTCGATGGCCGAGAGCCAGGCCAGCGCCCCCGCCGCGAGGAGGGTGCCCAGCATGTAGCTGCGCCGCGGTCCCAGGACCGCCATCCACCGGGACGCGCCCCGCGCCCCGAGCGCGATGCCGACCGCCCCCGGCGTGAGTGCGAGGCCGGCCTGCAGCGGGTCCATGCCGAGCACGCGCTGCAGGTACAGCGCCAGGAAGAACATCGTCGTCGGGAGCAGTCCGCCGACGAGCGCGCCGAGGCCGTTCGCCACGACGACGGGCCGGACGCGGAAGACGTCCAAGGGGACGACGGGCTGCTCGGCCCGGCGTTCGACGAGGACGAACAGGACGAACGACGCCGCCGCGAAGCCGAGGCAGCCGAGGGTCGCCGACGACCCCCAGCCGCGCTCCTCACCGAGGATCACCGCCGACACCAGGGCCGCGGTGCCGACCGTGACCGACACCGAGCCGGGCACGTCGAGCCGCCCGCGGACGTGGCCCACCGGCCGGCCGGGTAGCGCCCACACCGCCGCGAGCACGAGCAGCACGCCCAGCGGGACGTTCACGAAGAAGACCCAGCGCCAGCTCAGCAGGCCGGTGAGGATCCCTCCGATGACCCCGCCGAGGGCGCCTCCGGAAGCCGCCGCGGCGGTGAGGAGGCTCAGCGCCCTCGCCTTCGCCCGCGGATCGGTGAAGCCGGTCGTGACCAGGCTCAGCGTCGTCGGCACCAGGACGGCGCCCCCGATCCCTTGGGCGAAGCGCGCCGCGACAACCTGCCAGCCCACCTGTGCCAGCCCGGCGACGAGGCTCGCCGCCGCGAACACGAGCAGGCCGACGACGAACGCTCGCTTGCGCCCGAAGAGGTCACCGACGCGGCCGCCGAGCAGGAGGAAGCCCGCGAAGGTGAGGGTGTAGCTGCTCACCACCCACTGCAGGCCGGTGGGCGAGAGCCCGAGGCTGTCCTGCATGGGTGGCAGCGCGACGTTGACGATCGACGCATCCAGGACGCAGATGAACTGGGCCGAGCAGGCAACCGCGAGGAGCAGCCCGGGCCGCCGCGGCGGCGCCTCGACCGGCGCCACCGCGGGCACGACCTCCTGCATCAGCGGAAGGTGTCCTCGAACTCGTCGTACGGCTTCGGCGGCTCGGGCTCGAGCACCTGCACCTTGTCGTTCGCGTACGGGAAGTAGTCCGTCGTCGAGATCGGCTCGTCGACCGGCGGCAGGAAGACGGGCACGCCGTCGTCGCCGAACCAGGCCAGCTGCGAGTCGTGGCTCTCCTGGTTGTCCTTGGCGAAGGAGATCCAGTCCCGGTTGAAGGGTGCCCGGGCGACCTCGTAGCAGCGGAAGTGCCAGATCCGCCACTCGCCGTCCTGCTTGATGAAGTCCACTCCGTACTTGCACCACACCCAGTGCGCCCAGACCGGCTTGCCGTCGACCTCGCCGCCGGAGAACACCCACTCCGGCACGTTCTTCGCGACTTCGGGGTCCATCAGGCCGGACTCGAGCCCGGCCATGATCCAGATGCCCTTGGCGGTCTCGCCGTCGGCACCGACCTCGATCACCGGCGTGCTCGTGTAGTGGAAGAGCAGCTTTCCGACCGGCTTCGGCCGGCCGCGGTGGTAAGCGGTCACCGACTCGTAGGTCGTGTACAGGCCGACGTTGTTGTAGCGCGACCACATGTCGGGCGTGCCGGGCTTGGCCCAGAGCTCGTCGATGATCCGCTGGTCCTGGTAGGCGTTGTGGTAGTGCATGTAGCGGTTGAAGACGTTGTCGACGGCCCCGCGGTCCGCGAGTCGCTTCGTCTGGGCCAACTGCTCCTCGACCGCCGCCAGCCGGCTGGCGAGCTCCTCGAGGGTCGTCGTCGCTTCGATGGTCATTCCGAGTCCTTTGCTGTCGGGGACGGGAGGTGGAGCAGTCGGATCCGGACGGCGCCGAGGTCGTCGAAGGGGAGGAGGAACAGCCGCTCGTCGCCGTTCAGTGCGCGTCCCGGCACCCAGCGGCCGGTCTCGAAG
>DATHAP010000147.1 GCA_035489715.1 Actinomycetes bacterium | reverse complement strand
ACCCCGGCCTCGAGGCACCCCGGCAGCTGGCTCCGCTGGTCGACCCCGCCTTCCACTCCTGCGGCACGGTCCCGCCGCACGGGCATCGCGAGCTGGCCCACCGCGAGGAGCCGGGATTCTGGACCGTCGGCACGAAGTCGTACGGCCGGGCTCCGACCTTCCTGGTGGCCACCGGCAACGAGCAGGTGCGCTCGGTCGCCGCGGCGATCGCCGGCGACCTGGCCGCCGCCGACGACGTGCGGCTGGTGCTCCCGGAGACCGGCGCCTGCCAGGTGCCCGAGTCCCGGGACCTGACGCTCCTGGCCGACCCGACGGCCGCGCGAGGGGAGGTGAGCGTGATGGAGGACTGCTGCGACGACCTGCAGGGCTGCGAGACCGGCTGCTGCTGAGCCGGGGCTCGTCTCCCGGACCTCGACCGTCATCCTGACCGCCACCCACGGTGGCGGGCAGGATGGCGGCGTGGACCTCGAGGCCGTCGCCGACGAGCTGTACGGCCTGTGGCCGGGCGAGTTCACGGCCGCCCGCACCGAGCGGGAGAAGGAGGCCCGCGCCGCCGGCGACAAGGAGCTGGCCCGGCAGGTCAAGGCGCTGGGCCGGCCCACCACCGTCGCGTGGCTGGCCAACCGGTTGGTGCGCGACCACGGCGAGGAGTTGCAGCCGCTTCTGGAGCTCGGCGACGCGTTGCGTGAGGCGACCGCGGTGCTGCAGGGCGAGGAGCTCCGCGCGCTGTCCCAGCAGCAGCACCAGCTGGTCGCGGCCCTGGTGCGCCAGGCGCGCCGGGACGCCGCCGGGGCGGGCCACCGGGTCGGCGAGGACGCGGCCCGCGGGCTGGAGGAGACGCTGCGTGCGGCGCTCGCCGACTCCGACCTGTCGGCGCAGCTGGCGGCCGGCCGGCTGAGCGGAGGCCTGCAGCACTCCGGCTTCGGCGCGACCGCGGGTGCAGGCGCCGGCGGAGCGGGGCCGGCGAGGCGCGTCGCGACGCCCGCCGGCATGGCTGGGAGCACGGCTGGGAGCACGGCTGGGAGCAAGGCCGCGGGCACGGCGGCCGGCCAAGGCGAGAGGGGAACGGCGGCCACGGCGGGTGCGAGCCGCAAGGACGCCGCGGCGGAGCGGGCGCGGGATCGCCGGGAGAAAGCCGCCGCCCGCAAGCAGGCCGAGCGCGACCTGGCAGACGCCCGCAAGGAGGCGGCAGCCGCCGCAACGGCGCACGCCGCGGCGAAGGCCGCCGTGGACGAGGCGGCGGCCGCTGCCGCTGCTGCCGCCTCCCGGTCCGCCGAGCTGCGCACCGAGCTCGAGCAGGTGAGCCGTGACCAGGCGGCGGCCGATCGTCGACGCCGGGCGGCCGAGCCGGAGGTCGCCGCCGCGACGAAGGCGGTCAGGGCGGCCGACCGGCTGGTCCGCGCGCGCACCGCGGAGCTCGAGGACCTCGACTGACGGCACCCGCTGCCTGCGCAGGACTTGGCCGGAGAGGCGCAGCAGCTCGAGACGACCCTGCCGGCCGAGCCCGCGTCGGCGCCGCTCGCCCGGGCCACGGTCGCCGAGCACAGCCGGACGTCGGGCGTCGAGGGGCACCCCACCGGCAAGACCATCTGGGTCGAGCTGCTCGGCACGTGACCCTCCCGTGATTGGGTGCCCGACGTGGTCCGGCCGCCCTCTGACCCGCCGCCGCGTCGCGCGACGACGGGGCGTGACGTCGTCCCGTTCCGCGACGCGGTGCGGGCCTGGTTCTCGATCTCGCTGCAGACCTTCGGTGGCCCGGCCGGCCAGATCGCCGTCATGCAGCGGACCCTCGTCGAGGAACGGCGGTGGATCGGCCAGCGTCGCTTCCTGCACGCGCTGAGCTACTGCACGCTGCTTCCGGGGCCCGAGGCGCAGCAGCTCGCGATCTACGTCGGGTGGCTGCTCAACGGCGTGCGCGGCGGGCTGGTCGCCGGCATCCTCTTCGTCCTGCCGGGCGCGGTGGCGTTGCTCGCCCTCTCGGCGGTCTACGTCGGCTACGGCGAGACCACCCTGGTGACTGCGGTGTTCGCCGGGCTGGCGCCGGCCGTCCTCGCCGTCGTCGCGCAGGCCGTGGTCCGACTCGGCACCCGGACCTTCGCCCACCCGGCACCGATCGCGATCGCCGTCGCCGCCTTCGTGGCGCTGTGGGCCTTCCAGGTCCCGTTCCCCGTCGTGATCGCGGTGGCGGCAGCGCTCGGCTGGGCGCTGGGCCGGTGGGCGCCGCACACCATGCGGGCGGCACCGGCGCGAGAGCCGGCGGAAGGCGCCGAGCCGCCACTGATCCCGGACGACGCCCTGCACGCCGAGCGACCGACCCGCGGCCACGCGGTGCGGGTCCTCCTCACCGGGCTGCTCGTCTGGGGCGTCCCGGTCGCGACGGTCGTGCTGCTCACCGGCACCGACAGCGTCCTGACCGAGCAGAGCCTGTTCTTCACCGGCACGGCGCTCATCACGTTCGGCGGCGCCTACGCCGTCCTCGCCTACGTCGCGCAGAAGGCGGTCGAGGTCTACGGGTGGCTGGCGCCGGGCGAGATGGTCAACGGGCTGGCGCTCGCCGAGACGACTCCGGGGCCGCTCATCATGGTCGTGCAGTTCGTCGCCTTCGTCGGCGCCTACCGGGACCCGGGATCGCTGAACCCCTGGGTGGCCGCGGTGATCGCTGCCCTGCTGACCACCTGGGTGACGTTCGTGCCGAGCTTCGTCTTCATCTTCCTCGGAGCGCCCTACGTGGAGCGGCTGCGGGGCAACCGGTCCCTCGCCGCCGCGCTCGGGGGCATCACCGCCGCGGTGGTCGGTGTCATCGCCAACCTCGCCGTGTTCTTCGCCCTGAACACGCTCTTCGCGGATACGTCCGAGCTGTCCTGGGGGCCTGTCCAGCTCGTGCTGCCGGTCGTCAGCTCGGTGCGCTGGCTCTCGGTGGCGATCGGCGGGGTCGCCGCGGTGCTGCTCTTCCGGCTCCGCTGGTCGGTGCTGCGGACGCTCGGCGCCTGCGCGCTCCTCGGCATGGCAGCGGCGGCCGTCGGGGTGCCGCTCGACTGACGAGCACTTGACGCCTATTACCCCCTGGGGGTATAAAGGACGAGTTCTCGGGTTCGTACGCCAGATCGGAGCGCCGTCGTGACCACCTCGGCCCACCACGGGACCTCCGGGCCCGCCCTTACCCGCGCCGCGGTGTCGGCCACGCTGCACTGCCTCACCGGCTGTGCCATCGGTGAGGTGCTGGGGATGGTCATCGGGACGGCGCTCGGCTGGGGGAACTTGCCGACCGTCGCACTGGCAGTCGGGCTGGCCTTCGTCTTCGGCTACGCGTTCACCGTCGGCCCGGTGCTGCGGAGCGGACTGACGTTCGGGGCCGCCGTGAAAGTCGCCCTGGCGGCCGACACCGTCTCGATCCTGGTGATGGAGGTCGTCGACAACGCGGTGGTGCTCACCGTCCCGGGCGCCATGGAGGCCGGCCTCGACAGCGCACTCTTCTGGGCAAGCCTGGCGTTCTCGCTCGCGGTGGCCTTCGTGGTCACCGTGCCGGTCAACCGGGCGATGATCGCCCGGGGCCGCGGCCACGCGGTGGTCCACGGCATGCACTAGCCCATGGGATGCGCCCTGCGGTGGTCATCGCACGCGTAGGCTTGCGGTCCGATGCCCAGCCTCGTCCGTCAGCCGCTGGTGGCCCTGGTGGCCGCCCTCGCCGCGATGCTCGCCCCGCTGGGTGCGACCGCGGCGGGCTCGGTCCCCGTGGCGGCGCGCCAGGCGGTCGCCGGCGTGACCGAGACCACCGGCCAGGCGCCGGTCGGGCGGGTCACCACCGGTCGGGAGCTGCGGGAAACCGCGGTGCGGCGGGTGCAGCACGGCGGCGCCGAGGTCGGCGGCGTCCTCATGGCCGGCTCGGAGCGGGCCGGCCAGGGTGGGCCGGGGCACCTCCCGGCCGGTGCCCTCGCGGTGGCGGTTCTGGCCGTGGCCGTGGGCTGGTGGGTGCGCCGGGTCACCCCGGTGCGGGTCGCTGTCGGGCGTACGACCGGCAGCCGCTGCGGACGCGGTCCTCCGGCGCTGCGCTGCGCCTGAGCCCACCCGTCACCTCCGCCGCCGACGCGGCGGCCCCACCACCGGAGCGTCCCCGTGTCCGCACCCGTCGTCCGCGCCATCGTGGCGCTCGGGATCCTCGCCGGGTCCCTCTACTTCACGCTCACCACGCCAGCGCGGCTCGGTCTCGACCTGCGCGGCGGCACCCAGATCGTGCTCGAGACCCAGGACTCGCCGACCGTCAAGGCCGGCAAGGAGTCCACCGACCGGGCCGTCGAGGTGCTGCGCCGACGCGTCGACGCGCTCGGCGTCTCGGAGCCCAGCCTGACCCGCTCCGGCGACCGGCGGATCATCGTCGAGCTGCCCGGCGTGCAGGACCCGCGCGAGGCCGCCGAGGTCATCGGCCGGACGGCGCAGCTCACCTTCCACCCGGTGCTCGGCGTCCCCGAGCCGACCGCCGCGCCGTCGGCCGACGGGGCCACTCCCTCGCCCTCCCCGTCGCCGACCCCCTCCGCAGCTGCCGACGGCGACCGCGTCTTCGACGACGAGGACGGCCAGCCGATCCGGCTCGGACCCCCGGGGCTGACCGGTGACGGCGTCGACGGCGCCGAGGCAGCGATCGACTCGCTGGGCGGCGGCGGGTGGTACGTCACCGTGGACTTCCGCGGCTCCGGCCAGGACGCGTGGGAGCAGCTGACGGGTGACGCGGCCTGCCAGCAGCCCGGCGACCCGCGCCGGCGGGTGGCGATCGTGCTCGACGACCAGGTGATCTCGTCGCCCCAGGTCGACCCGAGCGTCCCGTGCGACGTCGGCATCACCGGCGGCTCGACCCAGATCACCGGGCAGTTCACCACCGACGAGGCCAAGGACCTCGCGGTCCTCATCCGCGGCGGCGCGCTCCCGGTGCCGGTCGAGGTGATCGAGCAGCGGACCGTCGGCCCGACACTCGGTGCCGCCGCCATCGACGCCAGTGCCAAGGCGGCCGTCATCGGCGTCGCGCTGACCGGCCTGTTCATCATCGTGGTCTATCGGCTGCTCGGGGGGCTGGCGACGGTCGCGCTCGCCGGCTACGCCCTGATCTCGTACGCCGCACTGGTCGCACTGGGAGCGACCCTGACGCTGCCCGGCCTGGCCGGCTTCGTGCTGGCGATCGGCATGGCGATCGACGCCAACGTGCTGGTCTTCGAACGAGCCCGGGAGGAGTACGCCGCCGCACCGAAGAAGGGGCTCCGGGCCGCGCTGTCCACCGGCTTCGCGAAGGCGTGGACGGCGATCCTCGACTCCAACGTCACGACGCTGCTTGCCGCGGGGCTGCTGTTCTTCCTGGCGTCCGGGCCGGTGCGCGGCTTCGGCGTGACCCTGTCGATCGGCGTGCTCGCGTCGATGCTCTCGGCGCTGGTCGTCACCCGGGTGCTCGCGGAGTGGGCGGTCGCCCGGCGCTGGGTCACCACCCGCCCGGAGATCAGCGGCATGGCGTCCGTCGGCCGGGTGCGCAGCTGGCTCACGGAGCACGAGCCGGACCTGATGAAGCACGGCCGCAAGCTGCTGGCCGGGTCGGCCGTCGTCCTCGTCCTGGCCGGCGCCGGGATCTTCTGGCGCGGGCTCGACCTCGGGGTGGAGTTCACCGGTGGACGGCTGGTGGAGTACTCGACCACTGCGCCGCTGTCCGTCGACGCCGCCCGGGAGGCGGTGGCGGACGCGGGCTTCCCGCGCGCCGTGGTGCAGGAGAGCGGTGAGGACAACATCTCGGTGCGCACCGGGGAGCTCACCAACGACGACGTGGTCGAGATCCAGCGGGCGCTCGGCGACGCGTCCGGCGGCGAGGTGACCAAGGAGCGCGACGAGCTCATCGGGCCGAGCCTCGGTGACGAGCTGCGCGACAAGGCGCTGATCGCCCTCGCGGTCGCGCTCGGTGCGCAGCTGCTCTACCTGGCGTTCCGCTTCCGGTGGACATTGGGGGCCTCCGCCGTCGCCGCGATGGCGCACGACGTGATCCTGCTGGTCGGCGTCTTCGCCTGGCTGGGAAAGCCGATCGACGGTGTCTTCCTGGCGGCGCTGCTCACGGTCATCGGCTACTCGGTCAACGACTCGGTCGTCGTCTTCGACCGGGTGCGTGAGCTGTGGGCCGTCGGGCGGAAGAACGGCTTCGCCCGCACCGTCAACACCGCCGTGCTGCAGACGGTTCCGCGCACGGTCAACACGGGGCTCGGCGCGGTCTTCATCCTGACCGCGCTCGCCGTGCTCGGCGGCGACTCGCTGACCGACTTCGCCCTGGCGCTGCTGATCGGCATCGGCGTCGGGACCTACTCCTCGATGTTCACGGCGTCGCCGCTGGCCATCGAGCTGGAGCGGCGCAGCCCGTCGCCGCCGCCGGCGCAGAAGCCCACGCCGTCGCAGCGGCGCGTGCAGCGGGATAGCAGCGGCGCGGTGGTCTGACGCCACGGACGGCGCGAGGCCGGCGTTACGGACGGCGGCGCAGCCGGCGTTACGGACGGCGGCGCGGCCGGCGGGCCGGGTGGTGCCACCCGGCCAGCCGGCCGTGCCGCGACACCGCGCGCAGCCGCCGCTCGACCGTGCTGCGCACCTGCTCGGTGGTCACCAGGATCACGTCGTCACCGGCCCGCAGCGGCGTCGACTCGCGCGGCACGAACGCCCGTCCCTCGCGGATCACCAGCGTGACTGCCGCGCCCTCCGGCAGGTTGAGCTCGAAGACCTCGACGCCGACCAGCCGGGACCCGTCCTGGACGCTGACCTGGAGCAGGTCGGCGTCCAGCCGGGTCAGCGGTGACGACTCGATGTCCAGCGGCTGCGCCTCGCCGCTCGCCACCAGGCCGAGCCTGCGGGCCACCCACGGGAGGGTCGGCGCCTGCACCAGCGTGAACGCGATGACCAGCACGAAGACCAGGTTGAAGACGTCGTCGTCGGCCGGCACGGTCGCGAGCACGACCGGCACCGCACCGCGCAGACCCGCCCACGAGAGCAGGGCGCGCTCGTTCCACGTCGTCGGCAGCCGCCACCACCCATCCGACGGCGGCGCGTCGTCGTCGCGCGGGTCCTCCTCGCCGACCGGGCGGCGGCCGAACGGCGCGAGCGAGACGGCCACCGACACCGGGCGGGCGAGCACGAGCAGCACCAGCCCGACGCCCAGGGCGGGCAGGATCGACCCGCCGAGCTCCCGCGGGGTCGCCAGCAGGCCGAGCATGACGAACAGCCCGATCTGCGCGAGCCAGCCGACGCCCTCGACGAAGCCGCGGGTGGCCGGCCGGTGAGGGAGCCGGGCGTTGCCCAGGACGAGTGCGGCGACGTACACCGCGAGGAAGCCGCTCGCGTGCACGACGGCCGCCGCGCCGTAGGCGGTCACGCACAGCGCGAGCACCGCCAACGGGTAGAGGCCGGACGACGGCAGCGCGATCCGGCGCACCCCCCACGCCCCGGCGAAGCCGACCGCGAGGCCGAGCACCCCGCCCAGCGCCAGCTCGTAGCCGATCAGACCGAGCAGCTCCCACCAGGTCAGCGCCTCCGACCCGGCCAGCGCGACGACCAGGATGATGACCGGCGCGTCGTTGAAGCCGGACTCCGCCTCGAGCAGCCCGCCCAGCCGCGGCGGCAGCGGCACCCGGCGCAGCACCGAGAAGACGGCGGCCGAGTCGGTCGGGGAGAGCACCGCGCCGACCAGGAGGGCGTCGCGCCATCCCAGGTCGAGCAGCACGTTGGCGGCGCCGCCGACGACCGCCACCGAGATCCCGGTGCCCACCACGGCCAGCGACGCGGCGGCCGGCAACGTGGGCCGGATGCTGTGCCACGACGTGGTCAGCCCACCTTCGGCGAGGATGAGCACCAGCGCGGCGTAGGCGAGGGACCGGGCCAGCTGCTCGTCGTCGAAGTCCACGCCCAGCGCGTCCTCGCCGAGCACCAGGCCCAGCCCCAGGTAGAGCAGCAGTGTCGGCAGCCCGCTGCCGACGGCGAGGCGGACCGCGGCGATCGCGACGAGCAGGACGACCGACCCCAGCAGGAGCAGGAGGTCGAGCTCGTCGGTGCTCATCCGCCCACCGCCTCGGGCAGGTGGTGCACGCCGTCCGGGAGGACGGCGACGTCGACGCGGCGGTCATGGCCTTGCGCGGGTACGTCCGCCAGGAGCTCACCGGAGTAGAGCAGGGCCACCGCCGGGGCGGCCACCCTGGCCAAGGCCCGGTCGTAGGAGCCGCCGCCCCGGCCGAGCCGGTGCCCGTCGCGGCCGACGGCCAGCGCGGGGACGACCACGACGTCTGCCTCGGCCACCGCGTCGACGCCGAGGCGCGGGCCCGTGGGCTCCAGAAGGCCCCGCGTGCCTTGCGACATCAGGTGCGGTTCGTCGTAGATTGCCCAGTCGAGGTCGAGGTCCTCACGCAGCACCGGCACGAGGAGACGCAGTCCGCGCGATCTCATGACCCGCAACAGCTCAGCGGTCGACGGTTCCGTGCCGAAGGAGACATATGCGGCGGCGCAGCGCGCGGCCCCGACGACCGGGAGGTCCAGCACGGAACGGGTGAGCTGCTCGGCGGCCGACGCCCGCTGCCCCGAGGAGGCGGCGCGGCGGGCGGCGAGCACGCGCGCGCGCAGCCGGGCCTTGGCCTCCCCCACGGTCTCCACGCGGGCGATCATCCCAGCCGCCGGTGAGGGCGGGCCACGATGAGCCTGCGCACGCGCCTCTGGCTGGTCCTCGGCGGGCTGTTCCTCGTCCCGCTCGTCGTCGGTGTCCTGGTGGTCGCCGTGGTGGTCACGGGGGCGCGCGGCGACCGGCTCTCGACCTCCCTCGACGTCGCCGCGCAGTCGGTCTCCGCCGAGCTGTCCGACGACTGCGCCATGGTCGGCGTGCTGGCGCGCGACGTCGGCTACGCAGCCGCCAACGGCTCGCCGCAGGAGGCCGTGCAGTCGGCGGTGTCGGGGTCGACCGCCGACTACGCTGCCCTGCTCGGCCCCGGCGACGAGATCGTGGCGCAGCAGGGCCAGCTCTCCGACGGGCTGCAGCCGGCCCGGCTGCCGAGCTGCTCCGGCAACGAGGGCGGCGCGCCGGTCGTGGCCGACCGGGTGTCGGTGACGGGCGTCGCGCAGGTGGAGTCGGTCGTGGTGGCGCTGCGCCTCGACCAGCGCGCCATGCAGGACCTGCGGCTGCGCGGCGGGACGGAGGGCGAGGTCGTCCTGCTCGACGGCGGCGACATGGTCGCGAGCTCCCTCGCCCGAGGGACCGCACGTCAGGTCGCCGCGGTGGCAGCCGGGCGACGGGGCGCAGTCGACGCCGACGGCTGGACGCTGCAGGTGCAGTCGCCGGTGGACGGCGCGCCCCTGACGGTCGTCGTCGCGGCCGAGGACACCGGCAGCGACTCGACGGTGTGGCTGATCGGCGCCATCCTGCTCGCCGGTGCGCTCGCGGCCGGGCTGCTCGTCAGCGTCGTCGCCCGCGGGCTGAGCCAGCCGTTCACCGAGCTGACCGAGGCGGCGGAGCGGGTCGCCCAGGGCGACCTCGAGACGGCGATCGACGCCAGCGAGGAGGGTGAGGCCGGACGTCTCGGCAGTGCTTTCAACGTGATGACCGACGAGCTGCGGCGCAGCCTGCGCGAGCTGGAGCGCAGCCGCGAGGACCTGCGCGACAGCCTGGAGCGCATCGGCGACGCGTTGCGCAGCACCCACGACCTGGACGGCCTGCTCAACGTGGTGCTCGAGACCGCGACCGCGACGCTGGCCGCCCGCGCCGGTGTCGTGCTCTACCGGTCCGGCGACTCGATGCAGCTGATGGCCGAGCAGGGTCTGCACGAGGCCGGCCTGATCGCGCCGGCGGTCGTCGTCCCGGGCCGGGGGGTGCTGGGCCGTGTCGTGTCCCGCGGCACCCCGGTGCGCGGCCGGATCGGCACCGGCGACCTGCTGATGCCGGTCGAGGGGGAGCCCGCCGAGGGCGACGTCATGGCGGTGCCGCTGGTCAGCATGGGCGTCACGGTGGGTGTCGTCGCGCTGTACGACCGCATCGACCGGCGTCCTTTCGACGCCACCGACGAGGACGCGCTCACCACCCTCGCCCAGCAGGCGAGCATCGCGATCGACAACGTGCACCTGCACAACGAGGCCCAGCGGCTCTCGACGACCGACCCGCTGACCGGGCTGTGGAACTTCCGCTACCTCTCGATGAGCCTGGCCCGCGAGATCGAGCGGTCCACCCGCTTCGACCGGCCACTCGCCGTGCTGATGCTCGACCTCGACCACTTCAAGCTGGTCAACGACGTCCACGGGCACGCCCGCGGCGACATGGTGCTGCGCGAGCTGGCCAGCCGGGTGCAGGAGCAGATCCGCGAGGTGGACACCTTCGCGCGCTACGGCGGGGAGGAGTTCGTCGTGGTCCTGCCGGAGACGACCGTCGAGGGAGCGGCGCAGCTGGCCGACCGGATCTGCCAGGCGGTGCGCCGGGAGCCGTTCCGGGTCGAGGGCGAGGAGCCGCTCGACATCACCGTCTCTGTGGGGGGCGCCGCCTTCCCCGAGCACGGCTCCAGCCCGGCCACCCTGATGCGTGCGGCGGACCGCGCGCTGTACGTCGCCAAGGGCGCCGGCCGCGACCAGTGGCACGTGCCCGGGGCGGACGAGCTCGCCCGTTAGGGTGCGGGCCATGAGCGGCCACCCTCACGACTCCGCACGCCCCGACCGCCCTGTGCGCAAGGCCGTCGTCACGGTGGCCGGCCTCGGCACCCGGTTCCTGCCGGCGACCAAGGCGACGCCCAAGGAGATGCTGCCGGTCGTGGACAAGCCGGCGATCCAGTACGTCGTCGAGGAGGCCGTGGCCGCCGGGCTGGACGACGTGCTGCTGGTCACCGGGCGCAACAAGAACGCGATCGAGAACCACTTCGACCACAACTGGGAGCTGGAGGCGGCCCTCGAGGCAAAGGGCGACACCGACCGGCTGGCCCGGGTGCGCGAGAGCGCGATCATCGCCGACCTGCACTACACCCGGCAGGGCGACCCGCGCGGCCTCGGCCACGCGATCGGCTGCGCCGAGCGGCACGTCGGCGACGAGCCGTTCGCCGTCCTGCTCGGCGACGACCTGATCGACCCGCGCGACCCGCTGCTGGCCCGGATGCTCGAGGTGCGCGACCGCGAGGGGGGCAGCGTCGTCGCCCTGATGCGGGTGCCGCGCGAGCAGGTGCACCTCTACGGCTGCGCGGCCGTCGAGGACGCCGCCGGCGCCGACGTGGTGCGGGTCACCGGGCTGGTCGAGAAGCCGCCGGCCGAGGAGGCGCCGAGCGACCTGGCGATCATCGGCCGCTACGTGCTGGACCCGGGGGTCTTCGAGGTGCTGCGGCACACCGAGCCCGGCCGAGGCGGCGAGATCCAGATCACCGACGCGCTGCGCTCGATGGCCGAGAGCGGCGACCACGGGCCGGTGCACGGGCTGATCTTCGAGGGTCGCCGCTACGACACCGGCGACCGGCTCGACTACCTCAAGACCGTGGTGAAGCTCGCCAGCGAGCGCAAGGACCTCGGGCCCGACTTCACGGCGTGGTTGCGCGAGTTCGTGGACGGCCTGCAGACGTGACCGGCCCACCCGGCCCCGGCGCACCCGACCTCGGCGACGACGGGCTCAAGAGCGTCGACCAGCACCTGGCCGACCTGCTCGGCGCGGTGTCGCCGATCGCGCCGCTGGACCTGCAGCTGCTCGACGCGCACGGCTGCATCCTTGCCGAGCCGGTCGTCGCCGAGGTCGACCTGCCGCGGTTCGACAACTCCGCCGTCGACGGCTACGCGGTGCGGATGGCAGACGTCGAGTCCGCCGGCGCGTCGACGCCGGCCCAGCTGCCCGTGGTCGGTGACATCGCGGCCGGGTCGCGGCCGACCTACACCGTGCAGCCAGGCATGTCGGTGCGCATCATGACCGGCGCACCGGTGCCGCCCGGTGCCGAGGCCGTCGTCCCGCTCGAGTGGACGGACGGCGGCATCGCCAGCGTGAGCATCACTCAGACGCCGGAGCCGGGCAACGCGGTGCGGCGCCAGGGCGAGGACGTCAAGACCGGCCAGACCGTGCTCGAGGCCGGCACCCGACTCGGGCCGGGCCAGCTCGGGCTGCTGGCCGCTGTGGGCCGCGACCGGGTGCTGGTCCGGCCCCGTCCCCGTGTGGTCATCATCTCCACCGGCAGCGAGCTGGTGGAGCCCGGATCGCCCACCGAGCCGGGGCAGATCCACGAGTCGAACTCCTACCTGCTCACCACGGCCGCCCGCGAGGCCGGCGCGCTGGCGTTCCGGGTCGGCATCGTCCCCGACGACGACCGGTCGCTGATGAACGCGATCGAGGACCAGCTGATCCGCGCCGACCTGGTGCTGACGAGCGGCGGGGTCAGTGTGGGGGCGTACGACGTCGTCAAGGAGGTGCTGTCCCGGCTGGGCACCGTGCGGTTCGACCGGGTGGCGATGCAGCCGGGCAAGCCGCAGGGCTTCGGCACGGTCGGTCCGGACAGCACGCCGATCATCACCCTGCCGGGCAACCCGGTGTCGTCCTACGTCTCCTTCGAGGTCTTCGTCCGGCCGGTGATCCGGCGGATGCTCGGCGTCGAGCCGCTGCACCGGCCGGTGGTACGGGCCAGCTGCCTCGAGCCGCTGACGTCGCAGCGCGGCAAGCGGCAGTACCTGCGCGCCTGGCTCGACGTCGCCGACGGGCGGTACGTCGTCCGGCCGGTCGGCGGCCCCGGCTCCCACCTGGTCCGCGGGCTGGCGCACGCCAACGCGCTGCTCGTGGTCCCCGAGGACGTCACCGAGGTGCCGGAGGGCGGCCCGGTGGAGGTCATGGTGCTCGAGCGGCGGCTGACGTGAGTCGACGATGAGTGTCCCCAGTGATCCGCGGCTGACCCATGTCGACGAGGCGGGGGCGGCCCGCATGGTCGACGTCTCGGGCAAGGACGTGACGGTGCGCACCGCGACGGCGAGCGGCCGGGTGCTGGTCTCGCCCGAGGTGGTGGCCCTGCTGCGCGAGGGTGGCGTGCCCAAGGGCGACGCGCTAGCGGTGGCCCGGATCGCCGGCATCCAGGCGGCCAAGCGCACGCCGGACCTGGTCCCGCTCTGCCACCCGGTCGCGATCCACGGCGTGGACGTCGACCTCGCCGTCGCCGACGACGCGGTCCACGTCTCCGCCACCGTGCGCACGGCGGACCGGACCGGCGTCGAGATGGAGGCGCTGACCTGCGTCGCCGTCGCCGGCCTGGCGCTGGTCGACATGGTCAAGGCGGTCGACCGCGCCGCGACGATCAGCGACGTGCGGGTCGAGCACAAGAGCGGTGGCCGGTCGGGGGAGTGGCGGCGCGGCGCGCCGCCGGACGAGCCCCCGGCGGGGCCATGAGGGCGCTGGTCGTCAGCATCTCAAACCGGGCCGCGGCCGGGGTCTACGAGGACCGCACCGGCCCGGTCCTCGTCGAGGGCCTGCGCGGCCTGGGGTTCGAGGTCGACGGGCCCGAGGTGGTGCCCGACGGGGATCCCGTGGAGGAGGTCCTGCGCGAGGCGGTCGCCTCGGCGTACGACGTCGTGCTCACCACGGGCGGCACCGGCATCACCCCCACGGACCGGACGCCCGAGATGACCGCGCGGGTGCTGGACCGGCCGGTCCCGGGCATCGCCGAGGCGCTGCGCGCGCACGGGACGGCCAAGGGCGTCGCGACCGCAGCCCTCTCGCGCGGGCTGGCCGGGCTGTCCGGGACGACGCTGGTCGTGAACCTCCCCGGGTCGGCGGGCGGGGTCCGCGACGGCCTGGAGGTGCTCGGCCCACTGCTCGGCCACGCCGTCGAGCAGGTCCACGGGAGCGACCACTGAGCACCCCGCGCGGCCCCTGGCTTCCCTCGGGCCCGGACGGGGAGCCGGGTGAGCCCCGATGACCCGCGGCTGGCCGGCGACGCTGCGGGAGGCCCGGGTCGCGCTGCGCCCGATCGCGCGCGGCGACCGCGACGCCTGGACCAGCGTCCGGGCGGTGAACCGGGACTGGCTGGCCCCCTGGGAGGCGACCCCGCCCGTCGACGCCGGACCGCCGATGAGCTTCGCCGCCATGGTGCGCAACCTGCGCAGCCAGGCCCGAGCCGGGTCGCTGCTGCCGTTCGTGGTGACCCTCGACGGCGTCCTGGTCGGCCAGCTCACCGTCGGCGGCATCACCTACGGCTCCCTGTGCTCGGCGCACGTGGGCTACTGGATCGACGCCCGGGTCGCCGGCCGGGGCGTCATGCCGACCGCTGTCGCGCTGGCGGTCGACCACTGCTTCCAGATGCTGCGGCTGCACCGGGTCGAGGTCAACATCCGACCGGAGAACACGGCGTCGCTGCGGGTCGTCGCCAAGCTCGGCTTCCGCGACGAGGGCATGCGCGAGGGCTACCTGCACATCGCCGGGGAGTGGCGCGACCACCGGTCCTTCGCGCTGACGGCGGAGGAGGTGCCGGAGGGGCTGCTGACCCGCTGGCGGGCCAGCCGCCCGCCCGAGCGAGGCAGCTCGGCTTCGACCTCCTGAGTCACATCAGTCCCAGAACTGATCGTGCGACACACCGGTCACGGTCCGTGCTCGCCGGTCCGACCGGCCCTAGCGTTCCTCTGCGTGGGGAGCGGCCTGATCTACGCACTGCTCATCGGCATGTGGGCGGTCTACTTCATCCCGCGCTGGCTGCGCCGCCACGAGGAGCTCTCGGAGTCCCGCTCGATCGAGCGCTTCGACCGCGCGATGCGCATCCTGTCCCGGAAGGACCCGACGCCCGACCGGCGCTACGTCGTGATGCCGCCCCGGCCGGCCGAGCGCGCCCGCCCCGCGCGGCCCATCGGACAAGCTGACCGGTCCGCACCGGTCCGCAGCCGCCGCGCGACCTCGGTGGCGGTCCGTCGCCGGCGGGTGCTCGCGGGACTGCTGCTCGGCACCGTGCTGCTGGCGGTCACCGCGCCGCTCACGCCGATGCCCTGGTGGGGTGGCCTGGCCGGTCTCACCGTCGTGCTCGGCTACCTGGCGCACTGCCGGCTGCAGGCGCGCACCCGCCATCAGGTCGACCGCACCCGGGCGGCCGTCCACCAGCGGTCCCGCTCGCGGCTGATGCGCTTCGACGCCCTTGAGCGGCTGATGACCGTGCGCCGCGAGCTCGCGGAGGAGCGGGCCGCGGAGCAGCGCCGATGGGACCAGGCGGAGGCCGCCGAGCGCGCGGTCCGAGAGGAGGAGGAGCGCCGCCGGGCGGAGGCCGAGGCCCGGTGGAGCCCGGTGCCCGTCCCGCTCCCGACCTACGTCAGCAAGCCGGTCGCCCCGCGCCGCGCACCGGTGCCGGAGCAGGCCGGGGCAGCCGCCGCGGAGGCTCAAGAGCCCGCGCCGTCGACCGCCGGCCTGGCCCGGCTGCTCGACGACGCCGCGACCGCCGAGGACGAGCTCGACGCGATCATCACCCGCCGCGCGGTCAACGACTGACCGGCGGGAGCGCTTACGGCAGCAGCGGGGGTCGACCGCTCCGTCCGCGCCGTCGGCGCGGTCAGGCGGTGGGCTCGGGTTTGGTAACCTCGCTGTCTCCACCGGCACGGTCCGCACGCCGGTCAAGGGGCTGTAGCGCAGCTGGTAGCGCACCTCGTTCGCAACGAGGGGGTCAGGGGTTCGAGTCCCCTCAGCTCCACCCAAGCCCACGCGATGCGATCCGATGGGAAGCGCGCGGCACTAGCGCACCACGAGCTGCCACGGCACCGGATCCGCTGTCGCGGTGAGGCCCGCGGCGATGCGGGCGCACGCGACACCCTGGTCGAAGAGCGACTGACGCACGCTCGGGAAGTCGAGCGCGGTCGCGAGGTCGCTGTCGTCCCATCCACTCACCCGGGCGGAGTCGCCCAGCACGTCCAGGGCACCCGCTGCGAGCTGGTCGCTCATCGCGATGACCGCGTCCGGCCGCACGTCCTCCAGTGCTGCGGTGACCGCTCGTCGCCCGTCGTCCCGGCTGTGCCGAGCGATGACGGCGACCGGCACGGCCGCCCAGCTGCGGCCGGACTCCTCGACCGCGTCCCGGAAGCCCGCCAGCCTGGCCCGGGTCACAGGGAACGCCACCTGGGTGTCGGGGCCTCGGAGCAGTCCGGCCCATCGGTCGCGGTCGAGCGGCTGTGAGAGCACCAGGGGCGACTCGGCGCCGGTCAGCATGTGCCGTGCGACGGCGTGCGCAGCCGCCCGGTCGTCCGCGGCGACGACGTGCACACCGGGCGCCGCCGGCCCGCCCTGGATCGCGGCCGGCCGCCCGGTCGAGGCGACGGCGTCGAGGACCGGATCGCCGTCAGCGGTCGTCCACAGCACGAACCCGTCCACAGCGGCTTCGCGGACCCGGTCGACGTCGTCGGGCTCGCCGGTGCTCGGGATCAGCACCAGGCCGAGCCGGTTCTCCACGCAGACCCCGGAGACCCCGGCCAGGAAGCGAGCGGCCTGCGGATCCTCGAAGGCGTAGTCGAGGTGCTCGCCGAGCACGACCCCGAGGTTCCCCGTCGAGCCGCTGCGCAGCGAGCGCGCCACCGGGTCCGGGCCGCTGTACCCGAGACGCTCGGCCGCCTCCAGGACCCGGGCGCGGGTCGCGGCGGCGACCCGCGTCGGACGCGTGTAGGTGTAGCTCACGGTCATCACCGCGACCCCCGCCTCCGCGGCGACGTCCCGCATGGTCACCCGCGGCGACTTCACCGCACCAACATACTTGTGTATCGTTACACAATGGGTATCGGTGCACAGCCGCTGACGACGGCGTCCTACGCGTCCTTCGCGGCGTACGGGATCTTCTGGGGCACCTGGGGGGCCGCCCTGCCCGCCCTGCGCGACGCGGCGGCGGTGGACGAGGCAGCTCTCGGCACCGCCCTGCTCTTCGTCGGGCTCGGCGGGCTCCCCGCCATGCTGCTGACGGGTCGTGCGGTGGACCGCGCCGGCCCCCGGGTCGCCGGCGCGCTGCTCGTCCTGCTCGGCCTGGGCGGGGTCCTCGCGGCCGCGGTCGCGGGTGACCTGTCGACCCTCGTCGTGGGGATGGCGCTGGTCGGCGCGACCTCCGGCGCGGCCGACGTGGCGCAGAACGCCCTCGCCGGCCTCGCCGAACAACGGTCCGGACGCAGGGTCATCACCACCTCCCACGGCATCTTTTCGTCGTTCGTCGTCGCCGGCAGCCTCGGTGGCGGGGCGATGCGTGCCGCAGGGGCCGACGTCGTGACGCTGTTCGCCGTCGCGGCCGCTGCGATGGCCGTCGCCGGAGGCGTGGTGCTCGTCCTCGGAGACGGGCCGGCTCCCGCCTCGCGGGTGCATGACGCGCCGGCTGACGGGCTCCGTCTCGTCCTGCCGTTCGTCGTGGTCGGCCTCGTGGGCGCGCTCGGGTTCGCCGTGGAGAACGCGCACCAGAGCTGGAGCGCGATCTTCCTCGCCGACGAGCTCGGTGCGCCACCGGGGGTCGCGGCGACGGCGCCGGCTGCCTTCGCTGCGTTCGCGGCACTCGCGCGCCTCGCTGCCGGTGCCCTCACCCGGGTCTCGACCACGGCTCTGCTCGTCGGTGGCGCGGCCGCGGCAGTGCTCGGGACGCTGGTCCTCGGTGGCGCCGAGCAGGTTCCCGTCGCCCTCGCCGGGCTCGGCCTGGCAGCGGCAGGGACCTCGGTGCTCTACCCGACCCTGCTCAGCCGGGCCACCCGCGACGTGCCTGCGCATCGGCGCGGACGGGCTACCTCCGCCGTGGCGACCACGTCGTACCTGGGGTTCGTGCTGGGCCCGGTGTACGTGGGGGTGCTCGCCGGTGCGGTGGGCCTGCCGACAGCGATGGTCGGGGTCGCGGTGCTCGCCGGCGCATGTGCGGTGCTCGCTCCCGCCGTCATCCTCTGGTTGCCCCGCGCCGCCTCGGATCAGCGTCCGGTCACCTCGTCGATCTGCTCGCGCAGGATGTCCATGTGGCCGAGGTGACGGGCGATCTCGGCGGTCTTGTGGGCCAGCACCCACCGCAGGGTCTTGGGACCGTCGTCCCCGACGGGCAGCTTCGTCCGGGTCTCCGGCGAGCCTGCGGCGGCGATGTGCCGATCGCTCTCCTCGATGGCCGAGCGGTAGTCGGCGACCACGTCGGCGCCCGGCACTCCCTCCGGCACGACCATGGTCCAGTCGAGGTCGGCGTAGGCCGGATCACCGCCCAGATGGTGGGCGAACCACCATCGCTCCCCGTCCGCGAAGTGCTTCACCAGGCCCAGCAGTGTCGTGTCCGAGGCGACCAGCCGGCGCCGGAGCTGCTCGTCACTGAGCCCCTCGATCTTCTTGAGCACGCACGCCCGCTGGAAGTCGAGGAACGCCAGAGCGGTGTCCAGCTCGCCGCCGTCGTTGCCGGGCACCCGCTCCCGCTGCGTCTCGGGCATGGCGCGAGCCTAATGACGTCGGCTTGGAGCAACGACGCGCGTCACCGTCTCGCGAGGAACCCCAGCACCCGCTCCACCAGCAGGTCCGTCGCGGCGGCGTCGTAGTCCTTCAGCGAGCTGTCGGTGAACAGGTGCCCGTCACCCGGGTAGACGAAGAGCTCCGCGTCGTCGGCCTCCTCGACCAGGGCCTTGGCCGCGTCGAGGTCACCCGCGTCGGCGAACTCCGGGTCGGCGTCCATGCCGTGCACCTGCACCGGGACACCAGCCGGCCAGCCACCGAACTCCGAGCTCGGGAGGCAGGCGTGCAGCAGCACTGCACCGAGCGCGCCGGGCCGGGTCTGCGCGAGCTGCTGGGCCGGCATCACCCCGAGCGAGAGCCCGGCGTAGACCAGCTCGGCGGGCAAACCCTCGGCGGCCGCCGTGGCCCGCTCGACCAGTGCGCCGAAGCCGAGCTCGCGGGCGTGGCCTACGCCGCCCTCGAGGTCGTCGAACGTCCGGCCGTCGTAGAGGTCGGGCGCATGCACCGCGTGGCCGGGCTCCCGCAGCCGGTCCGCCAGCTCGTGGAAGCCCTTCGTCTGACCCTGTGCGTGGTGGAACAGCAGTATCTCGGCCATGGTCCCCCATTCCTTCCGTCGGTCTGTCCGTCGGCCACCTCTTCGAGCGGTTCGGTCAGCGGCAGACCCTAGACCGGACCGACGACAGTCCTGTCGAGAGCACCGTCGTCCACCCGTGCCCTCGCGAGGCCCTCATCAGCCTCCGGTCGACGCGTCGGCATAGCGCAGGAGTGCTCCGATGCCGTCCTGCATCGACGGTTGCCCGGTCGGGACGAGCACCAGCTCGGCGTCGGTGGCGACCAGCGCGCGGACCAGCGCGGCATCCGCCCGGTCCCGTCGACTCTGCGCCACCCCCAGCGCCTCGAGCTCGGCTGATGACGTCCCGAGCTGCAACGGGTCCGCGCCGACCAGTAGCGTGGCCGTCGACGAGGGGTCGTCGTGCAGGAGCAAGGCCTCGACCTGCGCCCGTCGCAGCGCGTCGACGACGGCGGGGAGCCCTTCGACGGCCGCTTCGCCGCGGCCCTGCTCCCGCGCGAAGTCGTCCACGACCCGGGTCCGGTCGGCTTCCGCCGTCTTCGCGACCACCTCCCTCACCTCGTCGGTGAGGTCGTCCGGCGACGAGCCGGCCGCCCGCCCGCCGCTCTGCAGCTCGACGGCCACCTCCCGGGTGCGGGTCGCGACCTGCTCGAGCAGGGCTGTCACGGCGCGGACGTCGCCGGCCACCAGGACCAGTCGGAGCCCGTGCCGCAGCACCACCTTGTCCAGCTCGGTGGCGACCTCGCCGGCGTTCCGCTGCCACGAGTCCTCGGCCCGGCGCTGGTACCGCGCGGCCGACCAGCCACCGGTCGGCACCTTGTGGATCACGTCGTGCGAGCCCTCCTGCGAGAAGGACTCGACCTCCTCGTGGTGCGGGCCCACCACCGTGATGTCGGCGCCTTCGCGGTCGACGACGACCAGTGCGTGAGGGACGACGTACGTCTCCTGCCGCAGCAGCGGCAGCAGGTGCGGCAGGGCGGACCACGACGCCGACTCGCGGGCCGGCGGACTCTCGAGGGTCCGGCAGAAGGTCACCCGGTCCTGGTGACCCACCACGAGCAGCCCGTGCGGACCTGCGACGCCGGTCGGACGAAGTGCGCGCTCCTCCGTGGCTTCGAGCAGTCGCCCGGGCGCTCCTTCCTCGGCCAGGCGCTCGCGGGCGGCTCGCCATCGCAACGACACCTGCGACGGACCGCTCTCGTCGGCCCGGGTCGCGTCCAGGTAAACCGTCGCGTACGGCCCGTCCGACGGCTCCCCGTACGCGGGTCGGAGCCAGCCCAGCTTCACGGCATCTCCCTGCTCTGAGGTCGTCAGGACGGGTGGGGCGGCTGCTGCTCGGGTGGCACCCCACCGCCGGGGCCGCCGCCCTTGCTGCCCTTGTCGGAGCCGTGCGGCTTGCCCGATGCCTTCTCTCGCCCCACCCGCAGCTTCTGGCTGCCCTCGACCGACTCGCCCTTGGCGCTGCGTCGGAGCTCGGGCTGCTGTGGATTGCTCATCCGGTGTCTCCTCTCGTCGCCTCGTCCTCGACCGGCCGCCATCCCGGCCTGCTCACTCAGAAGCGGTGCGCCTCCGCGCCGCCGCCCAGCGCCGTCCAGCTCCTGGAGGTTTCGGAAGCTGCGGTCGCCGGGGAGCTGCGCCAGGAGACTGACGACCCGGTCCGGAGCCCCGGCGTCCCTTGCCCGACCCAGGAGGGTCGCGCCGGTGGCCGGCCACACCTCCTTGCCGAGGACCGCAGCGACCTCGCTGCGGGTCTGCACATCTGCCGCGGTGGTGCCGTCAGGCGTCCCACCCGTCAACGACGCGTTCGGAGCGCGATCCACCTCAGGCTGGTCCTCGCCGGCAGGCTCGGGGTCTGCCCACTCCTCCGCCCGCGTCGACCGTCCGCTGCGGGTCAGGCCCTGCACCTCGTGCTCGAGCTGCTCGTCCACGCGGCTGCCGTGCTTGTCACTGCCTCGCTGCACGTCGACGACCTCCTTCTGCGACCTGTCCGTCCAAGGCACGACGCGTACCCGGCCGACCAGCGGCCTAACACGGGTCGACCGCAACGGGAACCAGCAGGGTCCGACGGCCGGCCGGGCCGGGACGTTAGGCCCTGCTGACCGGCGCAACGCCGCACGCACCCTGGGAACCGGAGGGCGGCCGGCCCCGCCGCCCCGGACGAGTCAGCGAGGACGGAGCACGACCATGACGGTGCGCGTAGGGATCAACGGGTTCGGCCGGGTGGGCCGCTGCTTCTTCCGGATCGCGAAGGACCGGGTCTCGGAAGTCATCGAGAACGTCGAGGTGGTCGCGGTCAACGACCTGACCGACACAGCGACCCTGGCCCACCTGCTGGAGCACGACTCGACGTTCGGCCGGCTCGTCGCCGACGTCCGGGCCGAGGACGGCGCGATCGTCGTCGACGGGCATCGCATCGCGGTGCTCGCGGAGCGCGACCCCGCGCTGATCGACTGGAGGGCCCTCGGTGTCGACGTGGTCATCGAGTCGACCGGCAAGTTCCGCACGAGGGACACCGCCGCCGTGCATCTCAAGGGTGGAGCCCGCAAGGTGATCGTGTCGGCCCCGGGCAAGGACGAGCTCGACGCGACGTTCGTGCTGGGCGTCAACGACGCGACGTACGACCCGGACCTGCACGACGTGGTCTCGAACGCCTCGTGCACCACCAACTGCGTGGCGCCGATGGGCAAGATCCTGGACGACGCGTTCGGCGTCGAGTACGGCTTCATGACGACGATCCACGCGTTCACCAACGACCAGGTGACCCTGGACTCGCCGCACAAGGACCTGCGGCGCGCCCGGACCGCGTCGGTCAACATCATTCCGACCAGCACCGGCGCGGCTCGCGCTGTCGGTCTGGTCGCACCCTCGCTCGAGGGCCGCCTGGACGGGCTCGCCGTGCGCGTCCCGGTCGAGGACGCGTCCCTCATCGACCTGACCGTGCTGCTGAAGACGGAGGCGACGGTCGACGAGGTCAACGCGGCGTTCGAGGCCGCCGCCGACGGCCCGATGGCAGGGATCCTGCACTACAGCTCGGCGCCGCTCGTGTCGCGGGACATCGTCGGTGACCCGCACTCGTGCGTCTTCGACTCGAAGCTCACCCAGGCGGCCGGCCGGCTGGTCAAGGTGTTCGGCTGGTACGACAACGAGTGGGGCTACTCGGCCCGGCTGGTCGACCTCGCGGAGCGGATGGGCGCCTGACCGGCCGCGAAGGGGCGGGCGGCCGGTCGCCGGCCCGTCCGCTACTCCGACGGGTCGACCCCCATGACCAGGCCCTCGATGTCGTGGACCTGCTGCGGTCGCTCTGGCAGGTCGTCGACAAGAGCGACCCGCAGGTGCTTCCGGACGTCGGCCGGAAGCGCCTCGAAGTACCGGCGGGTCATCGTGAGCCGGTGGTGCTCGGGAGTGGGGTCCTCGGCGGCGACGATCCCCAGGATGAGGACGCCGCGGTCGATGTCGGTGGCGTTGGGGGTCCCCCGGTGGATGGTCAGGCCGGTGCGTGCGGAGATGTCGCCGAGCCGGGCCAACCTCTGCGTGCGCAGCGCCTGGTAGCGCGGCCACTCCGCGCGGCTCGGGAACATGCCGTGCGGCCAGGCCGACCCGTCGTCCCACTGGGTTCCCGGCGCGATCTCGAACGGCCCCATCTCCTGGGTCACGTCCACCGTGGTGACGTTGAAGGCCAGCGAGGTGAGCCGGTGGTGGGTGGCCGTCGTCTCGGTGATCGGGAAGTCGCGGTGCCACGGCTGGTGCACGGCCCCGGCCCGAGGGCAGTCGAAGGCCACCTCGACGACCTGCCACTCAGGCCCGCAGACCGCCTCCGAGAGCCGGATCACCGCCGGGTTGGTCACCAGGGCGACGAAGCCACGCAGGCGCTCCGCGGGCACACCGAAGTAGTGGCGGTTGGGGCCGCGGTCCACGGTGCCCCCGGGGTAGCCGAGCGCGTGTGCGAAGAGGGCGGCGAAGTCTTCAGCCAGCTCGGTCGCCCGGTCGCGGCCGAAGGCCCCGGGAAAGCCCACGATGCCGTCTCGCAGGAGCGTCGACAGCTCGAGATCGGGGGGACTGGGGTGGGAGGTCGGGAGCCGGACCGGCGGTGACTGGGCGTGCATCGGTTCTCCGTTCGGGCGGCGGACTTCTTCACCGGACCCTCCAGCCTGACACGACTGCCCGGGCGATGCCGGGCCTACTGCCGGATCACGGCCGACCGGTGGACACCGACCGTCTTAGATCGACTTCTTCC
>DATHAP010000146.1 GCA_035489715.1 Actinomycetes bacterium | reverse complement strand
AAGGTGGTCATCAACGGCGTCGACGTCACGGCGTACGTGAACGAGCGCGACCCGTGGTACCCGTTGCGCGCGATGCTCCGTCCTGTCGACCCCGAGGGCATGCGCGCCGCCTGGGCTGCTCTCCAAGACGAGTGGGCGAAGACGATCACCAGGGCGCAAGCTCTGCCCGAAGACAGGCTGCACGAGTCGGTCGATGACGAGTGGTCCTTCGTCCAGACGCTGCGACATCTCGTCTTCGCGATGGACAAGTGGTTCACGGCGCCGATCCTCGGAGCAGGCTTCCACCCGATCGGGTTGCCGAACACCGGCTCCGCCGACTTCCCGTGGCCCGCCCTCGATGACAACCTGACGCCGTCCGTCTCCGAAGCCCTCGCCGTGCGCGCGGATCGTGCCACGCGCCTTCGCGGCTATCTGGCAACGGTTGCGGCGACCGACTTCACACGACCGGTCGACGTGCTCGAGAACGGCCCGCACCCGGTGCAAGAGTGCATCTACACCGTCTTCGAGGAAGAGTTCTGGCACAACCGCTATGCGCGGCGCGACCTCGCGCAGCTGGAAGCGTCGACATAGGATCCGCCTCGAGCGTCACCGCAGCATGCAGGGAACGGAAAGACGCAAGGCAGCCAGCCGGAGAGTGCTAGACGAGGTCGTGCACCGCGACCACTGGTAGCGGCCGCACCCCGAGTGGCATCGTGATGGCACCGATAGCAGTTGACGTGGCACCACTCATGGTGCCAAACTGGTGCCATGAACCTGGAACTGTACGTCCAGAACATCAACCGCCAGCTCGCGATCGCTGCCGAGGCCGGCGACGACGAGGCTCGGGCGCTCGCCGAGCGCCTGGTCGCGCCGCTGGAGGCGGCGATCCGCCTCACCCTGCAGGACGCGCTGGCGTCGGCGGCCGAGGAGATCACCACCGAGCTCGCCCCGGGATCGGTCGAGCTGCGCCTGCGCGGACGCGACCCCGAGTTCGTGGTGACACCCCCGCCGGCCGACTCGTCCGCCGACGACCTGGCCGAGGGCCCCGACGACCGGCCTCCAGCCTTTCCAGAGGGTGACGAGGGCGGGATGTCGCGGATCAACCTCCGCATGCCCGACCACCTCAAGGCCCGGATCGAGCAGGCGGCCGCGAACGAGGGGCTGTCGGTCAACGCCTGGCTCGTGCGGGCGGCCGCCGCCGCCCTGGAACGAACCGGCCCGTCCCGAGGACGCGAACGGCGCGCCTCCCAGGGCGCCCAGCGCTACACGGGCTGGGCACGCTAGCCAACCCACAAAGGGAACTGCAGATGCCCACCTTCGATACTCCCCAACCGATCTCCGTCACCGTCGAGTTCGGCGTCGGCGACCTCCAGATCGTGGCCAGCGAGCGCACCGACACCACGGTCGAGGTGCGCCCGAGCGACCCCGCCAAGCAGGCCGACGTGACCGCCGCCGAGCAGACCCGCGTCGAGTACGCCGGCGGCAGGCTGCTGATCAAGGCCCCCAAGAGCTGGAGGCAGTACACCTTCCGAGGGGGCGGCGAGTCGGTCGACGTGCGGGTCGAGCTGCCGGCCGGCTCGCAGCTGCGAGGCGAGACCGGGGTGGCGGCGCTGCGCTGCCGAGGTCGCCTGGGCGAGTGCCGCTACAAGACCGGCATCGGCGACCTCCAGCTCGACCAGGCGGGCGCAGTCCAGCTCCGGACCGGTGTCGGCGACATCACCGTGGAGCGGGCCGACGGCGACGCCGAGCTCACGACGGGTTCCGGCTCCGTGCGGATCGATGGCATCGACGGCACGGCGGTGGTCAAGAACTCCAACGGCGACACCTGGATCGGCCGGGTCACCGGAGACCTGCGGGTCAATGCGGCCAACGGCCGGATCTCGGTCGACCAGGCGAGCGCGACGGTCGCCGCCAAGTCCGCCAACGGCGACGTCCGCCTGGGCGAGATCGCGCACGGCGCCGTCCTCGCCCAGACCGCCTTCGGCAAGGTCGAGATCGGGATCCGCGACGGCGCCGCCGCCTGGCTGGACCTCAACACCCGCTACGGCACCGTGCGCAACGACCTGGACGCCGCCGAGCGTCCCGGACCGGGCGAGGACGCGGTCGAGGTTCGCGCCCGCACCGCCTTCGGGGACATCACCATCCACCGCTCCTCCGCCAACGACCCCGGAAAGGACAAGACATGACCAGTCCCACCGCTCGGTCGGCGATCGCGGTCGCCGGGCTGCGCAAGTCCTTCGGCGACAAGGTCGTGCTCGACGGCATCGACCTGCGGGTCACCGAGGGGACGGTCTTCGCGCTGCTCGGCCCCAACGGCGCCGGCAAGACCACTATGGTGCAGATCCTGTCCACCCTGATCGGCGCCGACGCCGGCGAGGTCAGGGTGGCCGGCCAGGACCTGGCCCGCGAGCCGGACGCGGTGCGCTCGGCGATCGGCGTCACCGGCCAGTTCTCGGCGGTCGATCACCTGCTCACCGGCGAGGAGAACCTGCTCCTGATGGCCGACCTGCGCCACCTGGACCGGGCCGAGGGCCGGCGGCGGTCGGCCGAGCT
>DATHAP010000145.1 GCA_035489715.1 Actinomycetes bacterium | reverse complement strand
CCGACCTTGTCGGTCATCGTCTGGGCGAGCTTGTCCGGCATCAGCCCGGCGGCGGTCTGGGCCAGCTTGCCCGCGGTGGCGCCGTGCGCCTCCATGCCGACCGCGTCGATCACGCTGTCCGGGCCTCGGCCGCCGGTCATCTCGATCAGCGTCTCGGTCACGTCGTCCACCGAGCGCAGGTCGAGCGTCTCCACGCCGTGCCGGGCGGCCATCTGGAGCCGGGCCTCCACGTCGTCGACCCCGATGACCCGGCCGGCGCCGAGCTGACGGCCGATCCGGGCGGCCATCTGGCCGATCGGGCCGAGCCCCATGACGGCCAGCGTGCCGCCCTCGGGCACGTCGGCCCACTGCACAGCCTGCCAGGCGGTCGGCACCACGTCGGAGAGGAAGAGGTACTGCTCGTCCGGGGTGCCCTCCGGCACCTTGATCGGGCCGAAGTGGGCCTGCGGCACCCGCAGGTACTCCGCCTGGCCGCCCGGCACCGACCCGTAGAGCGAGGTGTAGCCGAAGAGCGAGGCGCCCTTGCCCTGCTCCTTGACCTGGGTGGTCTCGCACTGCGCGAACAGCCCTCGCGAGCACATCCAGCACGACCCGCAGGAGATGTTGAAGGGGATGACCACCCGGTCGCCGGGCCGGATGTGGGTCACCTCGGCGCCGACCTCCTCGACGATGCCCATCGGCTCGTGCCCGAGGACGTCACCGGGAGTGAGAAAGGGGCCCAGGACCTCGTAGAGGTGCAGGTCCGACCCGCAGATGGCGGACGAGGTGATGCGGACGATGGCGTCGGTGGGGTGCTGGATGGTCGGGTCCGGGACGTCGTCCACGCGTACGTCGCGCCGCCCCTGCCAGGTGAGTGCTCTCATGATGCGCGCCTACCCACTCCAATGCGGACAAGTCCGGCTGCTCCGGGCAATGCGTGGGACTTCTTCCCGTCGTGACGCTAGGTGACGGCCGCCGCGCGTGGTTATCTCGGCCTATGCGCCGGATGTCCCGTGCTCTGCCGACCGCGTGGGTGGTCGCGGGGTCGGTCGGCGCGCTGACCGCGGTGCTGGTGCCGGCCGGGCCGTGGCGCTCCGTGACGGTCCTGGCCGTCGCCCTCGGCGCTGCCGCCGTGGTGGTGCTCGGCACCCGGCTGCACCTGCCTCCCGCGCCCCGGCCGTGGTTGCTGCTGGCCGGCGCCCTGGCCGCCTTCGCCGCGGCCGAGGCGGTCACCGAGTGGGTGGACCGGCCGTGGGCGGTCGACGCCCTGCGCCTGGCGGGTTACCCCCTGCTGGTGGCTGCCCTGGTGGCCGTCTGGCGGGCCCGGCGGTCCGACCCCGGCTCGGTGGGCTGGGCCGGCTGGGTCGACGCGGCGGTCGTCGCGGTCACCGCTGCCCTCGGCTACTGGGTCTTCGTCGTCGACCTCGAGGGACTCGACACCACCGCGCGAGCCGTGCAGCTGGCCTTCCTCGTCGCCGACGTGGTCGTGGTCGCGCTGGTCACCAGGCTCGTCGTCGCCGACGTGTCGAGCAGCGCGTTCGTGCTGCTGGCCGCGGGCGTCGCGGTCCTGGTCGGCGTCGACATCGCCGTGCTGCTGCAGACCGACGTGACCACCGAGCCGGCCTCCGTCCTGACGCACGCGGGCTGGCTGGTCGCGTCGGTGCTGCTGGCCACGGCTGCCCTGCACCCGTCGATGAGCACGGTCACCGAGGTGGCACCGGCGCGGGAGGAGCCGGAGGACGCGGCCACCCGGCTCGGCCTGCTCGGCGCCGTCGTCCTGCTGCCGCCGCTGATCATCGGGCTGCAGGCGGTGCGCGACGACACGTCCGACGTCCCGGTGCTCGTCGTCGGGATGGTCCTGCTCATGCTGCTGGTCCTGACCCGGGTGGGCCTGCTCATGCAGTCGGTCGCGGTCACCGCGGAGCGCGAGCGGACGCTGCGTGCGGCGGCCGCCGCGTTCGTGGCCGGCGGCGACCGCCGTGGCGTGCACGCCGCAGCCCTCGACGCCGTCGACCTGCTCCTCGGCGGCACCGTCGTGGTCAGCCGGATCGTCGACCTGGTCGACGCGAGCGGGCAGGAGGTCATCGTGACCGCCGGCGGCCGGCGCCTCGAGGCGAGCCGGAAGCCGGTCGCCCACCCGCTGCTGCGCGCCGTCGAGTCGGCCGCACCGGGCTGGCCGCGGGTCGAGTCCCTGGACCGCGACCTGCTGGCCCGGCTGGACATGCGCGGCCGACGCGGTCACCTCGTGGTGCGCCGGGTCGCGGTCCACGACGAGCTGCTCGCGCTGGTCGTCGTCGTGACCGCGGCGACGCCGGACGTGGGCACCATCGAGACCCTCGACACCCTCGCCGCGCAGCTCGGTCTGGCCCTGGAGTCGCAGACGCTCAGCGCCGAGCTGCACCTGCGCCAGGGCGAGGCGCGGTTCCGGGCGCTGGTGCAGAACTCCTCCGACGCGATCCTCCTGGTCGACGGCTCGGGGCTGGTGACCTACCAGGGCCCGTCCGCAGAGCGGGTCCTCGGCTACCGGCCGGAGGCGTTGCTGGGCAGCGGGCTCGAGGACCTCAGCGACCCGCAGGACCTGCTGCGGCTGCAGTCCCAGCTGACCGAGGTGCTCGCCCGCCCCGGGCTGAGCCGGCGCATCGAGCTGCGGCTGCGTCGTCAGGACGGCGAGCTGGTCGACGTCGAGGCGGTGCTCAACAACCTGCAGGCTGACCCCAGCGTCGGCGCGACGCTGGTCACGGTCCGCGACATCAGCGAGCGCAAGCGCTTCGAGCTGACCCTCACCCACCAGGCGTTCCACGACGAGCTGACCGGACTGGCCAACCGTGCGCTCTTCACCGACCGGGTGGCCCACGCCCTGCGCCGTCGGGAGCGCGACTCCCGGGTCATGGCCGTGCTGCTGCTCGACCTCGACGACTTCAAGACCATCAACGACAGCCTCGGCCACGCCGCCGGCGACGCCCTGCTGCGCGCGGTGTCCGAGCGCCTGGAGCACCTCGTCCGTCCCGGCGACACGACGGCGCGGCTGGGCGGCGACGAGTTCGCGATGCTGCTGGTCGACCTCCCCTCCGAGGAGGCCGCCGTCGTCGCGGTCGAGCGCATCCTGGCGACGCTCGCGCAGCCGCTGGTCATCGACGGCCGCGAGGTCTTCGCCCACGCGAGCATCGGGGTCGCCTTCGCCGGCGACGAGACCATCGACCCCGCTGAGCTGGTGCGCAACGCGGATGCCGCGATGTACGTCGTCAAGACCGACGGCAAGGGCCGCTACGCCATCTTCGAGCCGCACATGCATGCCGCGGCGGTGCACCGCCTCGACCTGCGGGCCGGCCTGCAGCGCGCGATCGACAACGGCGAGTTCGTCCTGCACTACCAGCCGATCGTGTCCATGCAGACCGGGCGCATCGCCGGGCTCGAGGCCTTGGTCCGGTGGGAGCACCCGCAGCGGGGCCTGATGGCGCCGGACTCCTTCATCCCGCTCGCCGAGGAGACCGGCCTGGTCGTGCCCCTGGGGCTGTGGGTGCTGGACCGGGCCTGCCGGCAGGCCGCGGAGTGGGCGCGGCTGGACCCCGACGTGACGGTCAGCGTCAACGTCTCGCAGCGCCAGCTTCGCCGGCCCGACTTCGAGCAGGACGTCGACCGGGTGCTTCGCGAGTCCGGCGTCGACCCCGGCCGGGTCAACCTCGAGATCACCGAGAGCGCCGTCATGAGCGACGTCGCGTCGACCATCCAGCGCCTCCAGGAGCTCAAGGCGCTCGGCGTGCGGATCGCGGTCGACGACTTCGGCACCGGCTACTCGTCGTTCAGCTGGCTGCGGCAGCTGCCGGTCGACGTGCTGAAGATCGACAAGGAGTTCGTCGGGGAGCTCGGCCACCGGGAGCAGAGCGGCTTCCTCGTCGCGACCATCATCGACCTCGCGCACAACCTCGGCCTGCGCACCGTCGCCGAGGGCATCGAGCGCACAGCCCAGCTGGACCGGCTGCGCGACATGCACTGCGACCTCGGCCAGGGGTTCCACGTCGGCCGGCCCATGGTCGCCGCCGACGTCGTCGACCTGCTCGCGGTCGACGACGGCCGGCACCGGTCCACCCAGTCCGCCTAGCCGCCGGCTGGTCAGGCTGGTCGGCCTAGTCTGCGCGGGTGCCGGACCTCACCTGGCTCGACTGGGCCGTGCTGGCCGGCGCCGTGGTGGCGATCGGTTTCGCCAAGACGGCCGTGTCCGGCACCGGGTCGCTCGCGGTCGCCGGCTTCGCGCTGGTGCTGCCCGCGCGGGAGTCGACCGGCACGATCCTGCCGCTGCTCATCCTGGGCGACCTGTTCGCGATCGGCTTCTACCGGCGGCACACCGACTGGGGGCTGATCCGACGGCTGCTGCCGTGGGTGGGCATCGGCATCGTCGGCGGTGCTGCCTTCGTGGCCGCCGTGGACGACACGGTCATGCGGCGCACCATCGGTCTGGTGCTGCTGGTGCTGACCGTCGGGCAGCTGGTGACCCGCGGTGGCCGGCTGACCCGCTGGCTCGGGCCGCCCCGGGACGGGGCGCCCTCGACCGGTCACCGGTGGGCTGCGGCGGTGGCCGGTGTCGCGGCCGGCTTCGTCACGATGGTGGCCAACGCCGCCGGCGCGGTCATGACCGTCTACCTCCTGCTGTCCGGGCTGGCCATGCTCCAGTTCCTGGGAACGGCGGCGTGGTTCTTCTTCCTGGTCAACGTGGCCAAGCTGCCGTTCAGCATCGGGCTCGGCCTGGTCGTCCCGGGCTCCCTGCTGCTGGACCTGGTGCTGGCGCCGCTGGTCGCCGTCGGGGCGTTCGGCGGCCTGGCGCTGGTCCGGCATATGGACGAGGACCAGTTCGAGAAGGCGGTGCTCACCCTGGCTGCGCTGTCGTCGGTGCCGCTTCTGCTGTGAGTGGCCGGACCGGCCGAAGCGGAGACGGGCGAACGCGGCGCGGTGTCTGATGGCGATGTGACCGACCGGCAGACCTCAGCCCAGGACACCCGCTCGAGCGTGCGACTGGCGTCCGACCGCTCGGTGCTGGTCGCGGTCCTCGCCACGACAGCCGTGTCCCTGGTCGGCGCGGCCGTGTCGGTCGCCGGCGACCTCAGCCCCACCTACCTCGACGCGCTCGGCCCGGACGGTCACCTGTCCGTGCCGCTGCCGATGACGGTCTTCCAGGTCGTCATGGCCCTGCTGGCCGGCACGCCGCACCGGCGGCGCGCGCTGGCCGGCTCGGGCCTGCTGGCCGTCGCCGTCACCGTCGCACTGGTCTCCGGGCTCTTCGACGGCGGCTACACCGACGACCGGCTCGACGCCGGCCAGCGGGTCGTGCAGGTGCTGCTCGTTCTCGGTCTCGTCGCCGTCGCCGCACTTGCCGGTCGCCGGCTGGTCCAGGTCCTGCGCGCGCCGCGCTGACGCTGGACGCACCTGAGAGGTTTCCGGCGCGGGGCGCGGTGCACCATCGGGCGTGCCCCGCACCCGTCACCTCGCCGACCTCCGCCGCACCGCCCGGGAGCGCTTCGGCTGGACCGACCTGCGGCCGGGCCAGGCCGAGGCGATGGCCGGTGTCCTCGACGGCCGGGACACCCTCGTCGTGATGCCGACCGGGGCGGGCAAGTCGGCGGTCTACCAGGTCACCGCGCTGCTGCTCGACGGGCCCACGGTGGTGGTGTCACCGCTGATCTCCCTGCAGCGCGACCAGGTGGTGTCCCTGCTGGGCATCGAGGGCGGGGCAGCGCGCAGCATCGACTCCGGGCTCTCGCAGGCGGACCGGGCGGCGACGTACGACGCCCTCCACTCCGGAGCCGTCGAGTTCCTCTTCCTCACCCCGGAGCAGCTGCAGCGCCCCGACGTCGTGGCCGAGGTCGCCGCCGCCCGGCCCTCGCTCTTCGTCGTCGACGAGGCCCACTGCGTGTCGTCGTGGGGACACGACTTCCGGCCCGACTACCTGCGGCTGGGAGGTGTCGTCGAGCAGCTGGGCCACCCGACGGTCGTGGCACTGACCGCCACCGCCTCGCCCCCGGTGCGGGACGAGATCGTGGCGTCGCTGCGGCTGTGCGACCCCCACGTCGTCGTGCAGGGGTTCGACCGACCCGAGATCGACCTGCAGGTCGAGCGCTTCCAGGACGACGACGAGAAGCGCGAGGCGGTGGTGCTGCGCGCGGCGGCGGAGCCCAAGCCGGGGCTGGTCTACACCGGGACCCGCAAGGACGCCGAGCGGTACGCCGCCGAGCTCTCGGCCATCGGGCTGCGCGCCGCCGCCTACCACGCCGGGCTGCCGGCGGCGCAGCGGCGGACCACGCACGACGCCTTCCTCGCCGGTGAGCTCGACGTGGTCACCGCGACGACGGCGTTCGGCATGGGCATCGACAAGGCGGACGTGCGCTTCGTGCTGCACGCGCAGGTCGCCGACTCGCTCGACTCCTACTACCAGGAGGTCGGCCGCGCCGGGCGTGACGGCCGGCCGGCGACGGCGGTCCTCTTCTACCGCGAGGAGGACCTCGGGCTGCGCCGGTACTTCGCGTCCGGGCTGCCCAAGGAGCAGGACCTGCAGCGCGTCGCCACCCTCGTCGGGCTGCACGACGGAGCGGTCGATGTGACCGACCTCAAGCAGGCCTCCGGCTTCCGGCTGACCAAGCTGGCGTCGCTGGTCAACCTGCTGGAGCAGGTGGGGGCCCTGCAGCCGGTGGACGGCGAGCGGCTCGACGTCGGTCCGGACATCGTCGACCCGGCAGGGGCAGCTGCGGCAGCAGCGGAGGCCGCCGCGGATCGCCAGCGGCTGACCCGGTCGCGGGTCGACATGATGCGGGGCTACGCCGAGACCCAGGGCTGTCGTCGGCAGTACCTGCTCGCCTACTTCGGGGAGGTGTACGAGGCGCCGTGCGGTGCCTGCGACGCGTGCCGGGCCGGTCGGGTCGACGACGCCGGAGCCCCGACCCAGGGCAGCTTCCCGCTGAACAGTCAGGTGGTGCACGCCGAGTGGGGCGAGGGCGTGGTGATGTCGAGCGACGGTGACCAGCTCACCGTCCTGTTCGAGTCGGTCGGCTACAAGACGCTGCTCGAGGCCGCGGTCACGGGCAACGGGCTGCTGCGCCCGACCGGCTGACCGGTGGGCCGACCGGCGGCGCCGATTTCCCGCGGCGCCAGCGGCGCTAGCTGCGGACCCAGGGCGACCAGTGCCGGCGGCCGCCGACCCAGTCGCGGCCGACCACCTCGCCCTGCGGAGTCTCGCCCACGGCCTTCACGGCTCCGCGGACCTGTGTGGGGCCGTCGAGGCAGCTGCGCGGCACGCTCAGCCGCACCGGGCCGTCGGTGAAGACGTCTGCCCTCGCCCGCATGCCCGGGCATGCCTGGACCTGCAGGTCGGCTCGGCTCCACCCCTCGACGCCGAGCAGGCGCGTGCCGCCGGCGTTGGGGATGACGTCGACGACGAACTCCGGACCGCGGTCTGCCCGGTCGACGTCGATCCAGAACGTGACGGTCGTGAAGACGCCGCTGTCGAAGTCCGGCAGGCCGGTGTGCCGGGCGCGCAGCACCAGCCGGTTCGGCGTGTTCAGCGTCGAGTGCCGGACGTCGAGCGCGACCAGGTCGACGCCCTGCCCGCTGTCACCGGTCGGGTCCGGGACGGTGGCCTTCGCCGCAGCAGCCGGTGCCGCTGTCAGGGCCGTGACCAAGGCGGCCACTCCCACGAGGACCGTTGCCCTGAGCCTTGCTCGACGGATCGTCATGGCCTGCTCCTTCACCTCGGTGCCCGTGCCGGCACGCCCATGCTGTCAGCGCGACGCGTGCGCGGCGAGACGACCTTGGTCACCTGTGCGCGTCGACGAGCTCGCGTTCACGGTCGTTGCGGCGCTGCCGGGCGCGCCGCAGGACCGCCACGAGCACTCCGACGACGATCAGGCCGTAGACGCCGTAGTTGATCGGGTCGCTGTACTTCTCGACCGACGTCCATCGGCTCCCGAGCTGGTGGCCGAGCAGCACCAGCACCACGTTGTAGCCCGCGCTGCCGAGGTCGTGTAGCCGACGAAGGGCAGCAGTGGCATCCGTGCGATGCCGACCGGGATCGAGACCAGCGAGCGCACCCCGGGCACCAGCCGGCCGACGAGCACCGCGCTGCGCCCGTGCCGGTCGAACCAGCCCTGCGCCAGGTCGACGTCGTCGGCGTTCATCAGCGGCAGCCGCTCGGCGATGCGGCGCGTCCGGTCCCTGCCCAGCGCGGCCCCGGCCCAGTACAGGACCAGGGCGCCCACGACCGACCCGACGGTGGCGGCGACCAGGACGGCGGCCAGCGAGAGCTTGCCCTGACCCGCGAGGAAGCCGGCGAGCGGCAGGACCACCTCGCTGGGCATCGGGGGGAAGAGGTTCTCCAGCGCCACGAGCGCGGCAACGCCGACGGCGCCCATCGCGTCGATGACGTCGAGCACCCAGCCGGCGAGCCCGCCGAGGTCGGCGATCTTGTGAGCGTGCACCAACCCGTCGTGCTCGCCGAAGAGGCCCCCTACGCAAGAAGGTGCTGGTCGTTGCGGTCGTACGTCGTCAGCCGGAGCCGGCCGCGCCGCTGCCGGCGCTGACCCGCAGCGACGACGTGTCGACGGCCTCGAACGCCGACGCCGGGATCGACTTGAGCTCGTCCAGCAGGC
>DATHAP010000144.1 GCA_035489715.1 Actinomycetes bacterium | reverse complement strand
CCTGGTGGGGCCGGAGACCGCCGCCGAGCTCGAACGCCTCACCCTGGCCGTCTACGGCCGCGGCGCCGACATCGCCCGGGAGCGCGGGCGGGGGCTCACCGGAGTGCCGGTCCCACCCGGAGGCCGGCGAGGTGAGCCAGTCACGGACGTACTGCTTGTCGTAGGACGGCTGCGGCCTCCCCGGCGCCCACTCGTCGGCCGGCCAGAACCGGGACGAGTCGGGGGTCAGGACCTCGTCGCCGAGGACGAGGCTGCCCTCGGTGTCGCGGCCCAGCTCGATCTTGGTGTCGGCCAGGATGATGCCGCGCTCGCGCGCGAGGTCGCGGCCGCGGGAGTAGACCTCGAGGGTGATCCGGCGCAGCTCGGCGGCCACGTCGGCGCCGACCACGTCGACGACGGCGTCGTACGACACGTTCTCGTCGTGCTCGCCCATCGCCGCCTTGGTGGCGGGGGTGAACACCGGCTCGGGCAGCTCCGAGCCGTCCTCGAGCCCGGGCGGCAGGGGGACCCCGCAGACCGCTCCGGTGGCGCGGTAGTCGACGAGGCCGGACCCGGCCAGGTAGCCGCGCGCCACGCACTCGACCGAAAGCATGTCGAGGCGACGACACAGCACCGCGCGGCCGGCGAGCTCCGCGGGGACGTCGGTCGACACGACGTGGTTGGGCACCAGGTCGGCCAGCTGCTCGAACCACCACAGCGACAGCTGGGTGAGCACCGCGCCCTTGTCCGGGATCGGCGTCGGGAGCACGAAGTCGTAGGCGGAGATGCGGTCGCTCGCCACCATGAGCAGCAGCCCGTCCGGCGTCTCGTAGAGGTCCCTGACCTTGCCGCTGCGCAGGTGTCGGAGGTCCGTCACCGGGCAAGTGTCGCAGCATGAGCGAGTCCTTCTCCGAACCTGCCGGTGACGACACGGCCGAGCCCGACGTCGAAGAGAACGAGGACCAGGTCGAGCCGGCCGACGGGTCCGAGTACGTCGGCCGGGTGGCCGGCGACGACCGCGGCTACGCCGACGAGCAGGGTGCGGAGGCGCGCGCGGCCGGCCAGGCCGAGGACACCTAGACGAGGTCCTCCGGAGACGATGCGCGGTCACCACACCGCGTCGCGTCTCCGGAGCGCCAGGCAGGTGCGGCACTAGGCTGGCCGGCCATGGGTCGCAGGCGACGCGTGGCCGCGACGGTCCTGCTGCTCGTGGCCCTGACGGCCGGCTGCGGCGGTGACGGCTCCGGATCGGACGAGCCGGGCGCAGACGCCGGCACGTCGTCCGGCTCGACCCCGGCCGGCTCGCCGCCGGCATCCGGGCTGCTCGGGCCGGTGGGGTTGGCGCAGGCCGCCGACGGCACCGTCTGGGCCGCCTGGTCGGGCAGCGACGTCGTCGCGCCGCTCGAGGGTGCCGACGCCCGGCCGGGCCGGCCGGTCGAGGTCGGCGACACCCCGCTGCGCATGGCACTGCTCGACAACGTCCTCTGGGTGACGACGATCCGCGGCGGCGAGCTGGTGGCCGTCGACCCGGCGACCTCCTCAGTGGTCCGTCGGGTGACTCTCGGCGAGGAGCCCGAAGGCATCGCGACGCTCGACGGACATCTCTTCGTCGTGCTGCAGGCCGGCCAGGCGCTGGTCGAGGTCGACCCGGCCGACGGTGCGCTGCTGCGCCGCTACGACGTCGGTGGCGCGCCGCGGACCGTGGCCGCCGGCGACAGTGCGCTGTTCCTCGGCGACCACGACGGCGGCCGCGTCGTGCGGGTCGACCCCGGACGCGAGGAGCGGGTCACGCCCAGCGCGTCGGTGTGCGCCGGCGTGCAGGACGTCCAGGTGCTGAACCGCACCGTGTGGGCGGCGTGCATGACCGACGGCACGGTCGTCGGCCTCGACCCGACGTCGCTCGAGGTCACGTCGACGGTCGAGGTCGAGGGCGGTCCCGACGGCCTGGCGCCCGGGCCCGGCGCGGGTCTGCTGGTGAGCCTGCAGGACGGTCCGGGGCTCGCCGTCGTCGACACGTCCAGCGGTACGTCCGAGCAGGTCTGGACCGGCGCCTCCGGGCAGTTGCTCGACAAGGCCAACACCGATGTGGTCGAGCGCGACGGGACCGCGTTCGTCAGCGACTACCTCGGGGACGCGGTCAGGCTCGTGCGACTCGACGAGTAGAGGAAGACCGCCGCAGCGAGCGCCAGCAGGCCGGCGAGTGGCCAGACCAGGGCGGGCGCGACGTCGTACAGCGGACCACCGGTCGCGGGGCTGGGCATGGTGCCGCTGATCGACGCGGCGCCGTAGGCGCTCTGGTAGCGCCCCGTCATCCCGGCCGGCGCGAGGTCGGCGGCGTAGGCCGTCACGATCGGCTTGTAGAGCATCTCCCCCACGGTGATGACGAGGACCGCGACCACGGCGAGTGCGAGATCGGGTGCAAGACCGAGCAGCAGGTAGGCGACGCCGACCAGGGCGATGCCGGCCGCGACCACCGGCGCGGCCGGACGGT
>DATHAP010000143.1 GCA_035489715.1 Actinomycetes bacterium | reverse complement strand
CGACGTACCGCCACGGTGTCAAGGAACAGTAGGCGACCCCAGCTGGTCGTGGACCCGCCGGTCGGCCCAGAACGCCTCCATGGCCGGCGCGTCTGGGGCGCCTGCGCCGGGGAAGGACCGTCCGGCCTCGACGAGCGCCTCGGCGACGGTGCCGTGGAGCGAGCCGCGGGCCCGGTGTTCGATGCAGCTCCCCCGGCAGCAGGCCGGCGAGCTCCTCGTCGCCCGCGGCCGGGTCGGCGGTGGCGGTGTCGCGGCGCCAGAACGGCATGATTCGATCTCGTAGCCCAGAGTGACCGAGAGGTACCCCGTCGTGGCCGGGTGCACCCGTTCGGCCCGACCTGGTCCCGACACGTGGGGGAACTTCCCGATTTCGCCTCCCGTCCCCGCGATGCGCGCGTACCGTCGACCTTCCGAGCAGCCCGACGCAACAACCCTGGAGGAGCCGGTGAGGCGGACCGGAGCAGTCCTCGTGGCGGTGGCGGTGGCCACGTCGTCCTTCTGGCTGAGCACCGGTGGCACAGCCACGGCGCAGCCGGTGTCCACGGCGGACACCGCGTCGACGGCGGCGGCCTCGGGCTGCCCCTCGACGCTCAACAAGCCGCTGACCCCGAGGCGCATCACCATCAAGGGCATCACCTACCGGGCGAAGGTCATCATGCCGCCGCGCGAGGCCGGCCGGGTGCCGGGCGATCCGCCCCTGACCGAGGCCGGCAAGGAGATGTTCGCGTTCGACAAGTACACGGGCATCTATCCCGGCAGCAAGTTCGGCGTGGTGCGGATGAACGCCCACGTGTGGCCCGACGGCAGCGCGGTCGGCAACCGGATGCTGAAGAAGATGACGATCGGCAAGCGGATCGTGGTCCTCGGCAAGACCAAGAAGATCTGCTACCGGGTCGTCGACAAGGTGGTCGTGGACGCCGACAGGACGCTGCTGCGCTACTACCGGCTGGACGGCCCGCCGCGGCTGGGCATCGTCGTCTGCTCCGGCAAGCGGCTCGGCCCGGGCGTGTGGACCAAGCGCACCGTCTGGTTCGCCAAGCCCTCCGCCTGACCGCTCTCAGCTCGGCTCGGCCGCCCCGGCACGTCCGACCGGGGCGGTCGGCACCAGCCTGGTGAAGAAGAGGCTGACCAGCGCGAGCAGCGCGAGCGCGGCCAGGCTGACCCGGAGCGCTGAGATCCGCGCCGTCTCGTTCTCGTCCACCAGGGCGCTGACCTCGGCGGCCGGCAGGCCGGCGTCCTGCAGCCCCTCCTCGAGGTCGGCGTCGGACACGAACGGGATGCCGCCGACCAGCTCGACCTCGGCGGTCGCGACCAGCTGGTCGGGCACGTCCGGGTTCTGGTCGATGCCCTGGAGGAACGACGTGGTCAGCCCGGCCACCAGGATCGACCCGGCCAGCGCGGTGCCGAGGGACGCCCCCAGGTTCGTCATCGTGTTCTGCAGCCCGCCCACCTCGCCGCTGGCCTCGTCGGGGACCGACGAGACCGTCACCGCGCCGAGCTGGGAGGCCAGCGCCCCCACGCCGAGGCCGGCCAGCAGGAGCGGCACCGTGACCACCTCGGCCCCGGCGCCGGCCTCGAGGCCGCCGATCAGCGACAGGATGCCGGCGAGCAGCAGGCCCAGGCCGCACCGCACCACCGTGCGCGGAGAAGCGGCGGGCAGGAACCTGGGGATGCCGAGAGCGGCGACGAGCAGGGTCACCGAGAGCGGCATCAGCTGCAGCCCGGTCTCGAACGCGCTCAGCCCGAGGGCGACGGACAGGAACAACGGCACCGTGAAGAACAGCCCGGCCTGGAGCAGGAACTGGAAGAAGAACATGGTGATTCCGCCCACCAGCCGGGCGTTGCGGAGCAGCTCGGTGCGCACCAGCGGCTCGCGGCCCGCGGCGAGCACCCGGTCCTCCCAGGCGAGGAACAGCCGGATCACGGCCAGCCCGCCGATGACCAGCCAGAGAGTCGGGGAGAGGCCAAGCCACGACGGCCCACCGGCCTTCGGCTGCACCCAACCCCACTCGCCCGAGCGGAGCACGCCGAAGACCAGCAGGCCCAAGCCCAGGGCCGACAGCACGACGCCCACGAGATCGAGCCGGAACCTGCCCTCGGCAGGGACATCCTGCATCCGCCGCGTCATGAGCAGGATCACGAGCACGATGACGACCTCGCCGGCGAAGACCAGTCGCCAGGTCCACAGGGTCGTCACGAGCCCGCCGATCAGTGGGCCCGCCGCGACCGCGATGGCACCCGCCGAGGCCACCAGGCCGTAGGCCCGGGGCCTGCCCTCGGGCGGGAAGTTGGCCGCGACCAGGGCCACGATGGCCGGCATGATCAGGGCGGCGCCGACGCCTTCGAGCACGGACCACCCGATCATCAGGACGAGGAGGTTCGGCGCCAGCGCGGTGGTGAGCGAGCCGACTCCGTAGATGATGCAGCCGATCGCGAAGGCGCGACGTCTCCCCCACAGGCTGCCCAGCTTCCCGCCGGTGATCATCAGGGTGGCCATCACGAGCGTGTAGAACGTGATCGCCGTCTGGATCCCGGTGACCGTGGTGCCCACGTCCTCGGCGACCTGGGCGATGGACACGTTCATCACCGAGCTGTCCAGGGTCATCAGGAACTGCGACGAGGCAAGCGTGAGCAGCACGACGCCCGCGGCATTGCGAGTTCCGGTCGCCATCAGGTCAGGGGGTCATTCCCACTCGATGGTGCCGGGCGGCTTCGAGGTCAGGTCCAGCGTCACCCGGTTGACCTCGCGCACCTCGTTGGTGATGCGGGTCGAGATCCGGGCCAGCACGTCGTAGGGCACCCGGGTCCAGTCAGCGGTCATCGCGTCCTCGGACGACACCGGGCGGAGCACGACCGGGTGGCCGTAGGTGCGCTCGTCGCCCTGGACGCCGACGGAGCGCACGTCGGCGAGCAGGACCACCGGGCACTGCCAGATCGCACGGTCCAGCCCGGCCGCGGTGAGCTCCTCACGGGCGATCGCGTCGGCCTCGCGCAGGACGTCCAGCCGCTCCTGGGTCACCTCGCCGATGATCCTGATGCCGAGGCCGGGGCCGGGGAACGGCTGCCGCCAGACGATCGCCTCGGGCAGGCCCAGCTCGAGGCCGACGCGGCGGACCTCGTCCTTGAACAGCGTCCGCAGCGGCTCCACCAGCCCGAACTGCAGGTCGTCGGGGAGCCCGCCGACGTTGTGGTGAGACTTGATGTTGGCGGTGCCGGTGCCGCCGCCGGACTCGACGACGTCGGGGTAGAGCGTGCCCTGCACGAGGAACTCGACCGACTCCCCCTCGGCGCCGGCCTCGTCGACCACCTCGCGGGCCGACTCCTCGAACACCCGGATGAACTCGCGGCCGATCGCCTTGCGCTTCTGCTCCGGGTCGCTGACCCCGGCGAGCGCGTCCAGGAAGCGCTTCGCGGCGTCGGCGACCTTGAGGCGGACTCCCGTCGCCGCGACGAAGTCGCGCTCCACCTGCTCCGCCTCTCCCTTGCGCAGCAGGCCGTGGTCGACGAAGACGCAGGTGAGCTGGTCGCCGACGGCCCGGTGGACCAGCGCCGCCGCCACCGCGGAGTCGACGCCGCCGGAGAGCCCGCACACCACGCGCTTGTCGCCGACCTGCGCACGGATGGCCTCGACCTGTTCGTCGATGACGCCGGTCATCGTCCACGACGGCTCGAGGCCGGCCACCTCGTACAGGAAGTGCTCGAGCACCGCCTGGCCGTGGTCGCTGTGCAGCACCTCGGGATGGAACTGCACGCCGGCAAGCCGTCGCACGGCGTCCTCGAAGGCCGCGACCGGCGTGTCCGTCGTCCGCGCGACGACGTCGAACCCGTCCGGTGCCTCGGACACCGCGTCGTTGTGCGACATCCAGACCGACTGCTCACGCGGCAGCCCGTGGAAGAGGGTCGGGTCGGCCCCGACGACCTCGAGCGAGGTGCGGCCGAACTCCGCGCTGCCGGTGCGCGCGACCGTGCCCCCCAGGGCGAGCGCCATCGCCTGGAAGCCGTAGCAGATGCCCAAGGCCGGCACCCCGGCGGTGAAGAGGGCCGGGTCGACGGTCGGCGCGCCCGGCGCGTAGACCGAGGACGGGCCGCCGGACAGGATGATCGCGGCCGGCCGGCGGGCGAGGATCTCGGCGACCGGGGTCGTCGACGGCACGATCTCGCTGTAGACCCGGGCCTCGCGGACCCGCCGCGCGATCAGCTGGGCGTACTGCGCGCCGAAATCGACGACGAGCACCGTGCCGTGGGTGCCGGAGCTGCCGGCCTCGGGGGCTGCCACGGCCAGAGTCTAGGAGAAACCCGGTTTATCCGAGGTCCTGCCACGCGTACGGTCGATCGACGTGCGCCACCTCCCGTTCGACGACCCGGGTCGGCCCGACCTCCGGTCGCCGGCCCGGTTCCTGCTGTGGACGGGGCGCCAGCAGCTGCCGACGATCGGCGTCGGCGTCGTCTACGGCGTGACCTGGATGGTCGCGCAGGCTCTGATGCCCTTCGCGATCGGCCGCGGGCTGCAGGCGGGCGTCGCCGACGAGGACCTGTCGGCGGCCGCCCGATGGTCGGCCGTCGTCCTCGGGCTCGCGGCCGTCCAGGCGGTGTTCGGGGTGCTGCGGCACCGGATCGCGGTCGACAACTGGCTGCGCGCGTCCTTCCGCGCGATGCAGCTGCTCGGGCGGCACAGCGCGCAGGTCGGGGTCGCGGTCCGGCGCCGGCTGCCGACCGGAGAGGTGGTGGCGGCCGCGACGAACGACGCCCTGCACATCGGCTCGGCCTTCGACATCACCGCTCGGCTCGCGGGCGCCGTCATCTCGTACGTCGTCGTGGCGGTCATCCTGCTGGACACCTCCGTCTTCCTCGGGACGGTCGTCCTGCTCGGCGTGCCCGCCATGGTGCTCGTCATGGGGCCGGTCGTGCGCCCGCTGCAGCGCCGCCAGCACGTCCAGCGCGAGGTGGCCGGCCAGCTGACCGCGCTCGGCGCCGACACCGTCGCCGGGCTGCGGGTGCTGCGCGGCATCGGCGGCGAGCCGGCCTTCCTCGACCGCTACCGCCGCCGGTCCGAGGAGCTGCGCCAGGCCGGCCTGCACGTCGCCGCCCCCCAGGCCACGCTGGACTCCGCCCAGGTGCTGCTGCCCGGTGTCTTCCTCGTCGTCGTCACCTGGCTGAGCGCCCGACTGGCGCTGGAGGGCACGATCGACATCGGCGCCGTCGTCGCGTTCTACGGCTACGCCTTCTTCCTCGTCATCCCGATCCGCACCGCGGTCGAGGCGGCCGACAAGGTGACCAGGTCACTGGTCGGTGCGCGGCGCATCGTCGCCGTCCTGCAGACGGAGCCCGAGGTCCGCGACGCGGCCGACCCGGCGACCGAGCCACCGCCCGGCGCGGCCCTGCACGACGCACGGTCCGGCTTCTCGCCCGACCCGGGCCGCCTCACAGCGGTGGTCTCCGCCGACCCCGACGAGTCCGCGGCGCTGGCACACCGGCTCGGCCGGCTCAGCCGCGACGACGACGGGGTGAGCCTCGGCGGTGTGCCGATCCGCGACCTCCCGCTGGCCGCGGTGCGTGGCCGGGTCGTTGTGTCCGAGGCGGACGCGCGACTGTTCACCGGGGTGCTGCGGGACGAGCTCGACCCGTGGGGCCGGGCCCGCGACGACGCCGACCTGCTGGCGGCGGTCCACGTCGCCGCCGCCCAGGACGTCCTCGAGGCGCTGCCCGAGGGCCTCGACGCCGCGGTGGACGAGGCCGGCCGCGGCTTCTCCGGCGGTCAGCGGCAGCGGGTCGCGCTGGCCCGCGTCGTCGCCGCCGACCCCGAGGTCCTGGTGCTGGTCGAGCCGACCAGCTCGGTCGACGCCCACACCGAGCTGCTCGTGGCCGACCGGCTGCACCGGGCCCGGCACGCCGTCGACGGCGAGCGCACCACCGTCGTCGTCACCGCCAGCCCGCTGCTGCTCGATCGCTGCGACGAGGTGGCCTTCCTGGTCGACGGCGTCGTCGTCGACCGCGGCAGCCATCGCGAGCTGCTCGCCGAGAACCCCGGCTACCGCCGGACCGTCACCCGAGGGGAGGACGACCGATGAGTGCCAGGTCGACGCTGCTCCCGGTCGCCACCCCCAGCCAGGTCAGGCAGCACACCCGGGTGCTGGTCGCCCGCCACCGCAAGGCGCTCGTCGGCATGCTCGCCCTCAACGCGCTGGCCGCGCTGGCCGGCCTGGTCGGGCCGCGGCTGCTCGGCGAGCTGGTCGGCTCGCTGCAGGACGGCACGACGACAGAGCACGTCGACCGGATCGCCGCCCTGCTGGCCGGCGCCGTGCTGGCCCAGACGCTGCTGACCTGGCTGGCCCGCCGGGCCGGCTTCGTGCTCGGCGAGACGGTCTTCGCCGGGCTGCGCGAGAACTACCTGGCCCGGGTCCTGTCGCTGCCGCTGTCCACGGTGGAGCGGGCCGGCACCGGCGACCTGGTCACCCGCAGCACCGGCGACATCGAGGCCCTGTCCCGGACGGTGCGCTTCGCCATGCCCGAGGTCCTCGTCGCGACGGTCACCGTCGCTCTCACCGTCGTGGCGGCCTTCCTCACCAGCCCGCTGCTCGCCCTGCCCCTGCTGGCCGGCGCGCCGTTGATCGCGGTCGGCACCCGTTGGTACCTGGCCCGGGCCCCGCAGGGCTACCTGGCCGAGCGCGAGGCCTATGCGCAGTACAACGGCTCGCTGGCCGAGACCGTCGACGGTGCCCGCACGGTCGAGGCGCTCGGTCTGGCGGACCGCCGGATCGCCCGGATCGAGGGCGACCTGGACCAGGCCCACGCGGCCGAGCGCTACACGCTGCGGCTGCGCACGATCTGGTTTCCGACGATGGAGGTGGCCTACGCGATCCCGGCGACCCTGAGCCTGGTGTGGGGCGGCTGGCTGGTCTCCGAAGGACAGGCGACCCTGGCCGAGGTCACCGCGGTGACCCTCTACGCCGTGCAGATCGTCGACCCGGTCGACCGGCTCATCTCCTGGCTCGACGAGGTGCAGGTCGGCGCGACCGCGCTGGCCCGCATCCTCGGCGTTGAGCAGGTGCCACCGGACCGGACCGCCCAGGACACAGAGCCGGCCGACGAGCACGTGCGGGTCGAGGACGTCCGCTTCGCCTACCGGGAGGACCGCGACGTGCTGCACGGCATCGACCTCGACCTGCGGCCGGGCGAGCGGCTGGCCATGGTCGGGCCGTCCGGCGCCGGGAAGTCGACCCTGGGCCGGCTGCTCGCCGGCGTCCACCCGCCGCGCACCGGCCGGGTCACCGTCGGCGACGTACCCCTCGTCGACCTCCCGCTGGACGACCTGCGGGGACACGTGGTGCTGGTCACCCAGGAGCACCACGTCTTCGTCGGCACGGTGGCCGAGAACCTCCTGCTCGCCCGTCCCGACGCCGACGGGGAGGCCCTGCGCGAGGCCCTGGCCGCGGTCGACGCCCTGCCCTGGGTGCTGGCGCTGCCGGACGGGCTCGGCACCGAAGTCGGCTCCGGCGGCCGGGCGCTCACCGCCGCCCAGGCCCAGCAGGTCGCGCTCGCCCGACTGGTGCTCGCCGACCCGCACACGCTGGTGCTCGACGAGGCGACCTCGCTGATCGACCCGCGGGCCGCTCGGCACATGGAGCGTTCGCTCGCGGCGGTGCTCGAAGGCAGGACGGTGATCGCGATCGCCCACCGGCTCTACACCGCGCACGACGCGGACCGGGTCGCGGTGGTCGAGGACGGGCGGATCAGCGAGCTGGGCTCACACGACGAGCTGGTCGCGGCCGACGGCTCCTACGCCGCCCTCTGGCGTTCCTGGAACGGCTGAGCGGCTAGCTGAGCGGGTCGCTGAGGAGCTGCTCGAAGGCGAGCTCGGCGGCGCCGAGCAGGGCCGCGTCC
>DATHAP010000142.1 GCA_035489715.1 Actinomycetes bacterium | reverse complement strand
AGGCGATGACGACGATCACCTTGCCGGCGGACGGCGAATATCCGATGAAGCCGGTCGCGCCAACCCGAGACGTCGGGTACGGCGAGAGTTCGACGAGCCGTGCATCGGCCATCACCTCCACCGTCCAGGCCGGCTCAATGTCGAGCGCACCCGCGTACCGACTCGAGCGGGACCGGATGTAGGCGACGTCTTCGTCCGCCCAGTGCAGCCCCACGGCGACAGTGTAAGACAACGATTTACGGCCCATGCCTCCATCGACAGGGAGAACCCGGTTACGACCAGGTACTGACCCGTCCGCGGCATCTGGCGGCTGCGGGCACTGCCGCGCGGTCGCGTTCCCGGGACAGTATGGAGTCGTGCCGATTCCGTCCGGGTCCGCTGATCAGGGCACGCTGCCGTTGATCGGTCTGGACGACGAGCTGTCGGCGCTGCGCGAGGATGTGAACCGGCTCCGGGCGGAGAACGTCCGGCTGCTGCGCCTGCTGGAGTTGACGCCGCAACAGGCACGCCCACCCGGCCCCGTGCAGACCGGCGTCTTCGACGGCCAGCCGGGACCGGCGCACGCCGGTTCCACGCCGGCGGCGAAGGTCGCGTTCTTCGCCAGCCTGTTCGCCGCCCGGACCGACGTGTACGCGCTGCGGTGGGAGAACGCCCGCACCGGCCGGGGAGGCTGGGTGCCCGCGGTTCGCGGCGGCTGGCGCAAGCGCGTGCCGGCCGCGGACCGGAGTACCTGCCGCTGACAGACGAGGTCATCACTGCGCACCTGTCTGGCGAGTTGGAGCTGGGCCTGTATCCGCTGCTGGACGGCGACCGCTGCCAGTGGCTGGCCGCCGACTTCGACGGCCCCGCCGCCATGCTGGATGCGCTCGCCTACCTCAAGGCCGCCCGCACGGTCGGCACATCCGCGGCGCTGGAGGTGTCCCGCTCAGGTCTCGGCGCCCATGTCTGGCTGTTCTTCACCACACCCGTCCCCGCGGCCACCGCCCGCCAGGTCGGCACCGGTCTACTGCGCGAGGCGATCGCCGTACGCGGGCGGATGGACCTGACCAGCTATGACCGGCTCTTCCCCTCCCAGGACGTCGTCCAGATCGGCGGCCTCGGCAATCTCATCGCGGCGCCCCTGCAGGGTCGCGCCCGCCGCCGCGGCGCCACCGTGTTCCTCGACCTGGCCACCATGGAGCCGCACGAGGACCAGTGGACCTACCTGTCCAGCCTCGACCGGCTCACCCCGAAGGAGGTCAACCGGCTCGCGCAGCGGCTCGGCCAGGTCGCCGTCGGCGCGGAGGTGAACCGGCTCCGCTCCCCCACCTCCACGAAGATCGCGGTGCAGCCGCCAGCCGTGGTGCACGCCCGACTCGGTGCCAGAATCACGGTCGAAGCCGCAGCTCTGCCCCCAGCGCTGCTCGCCACACTGAAGCACGCGGCGTCGATGCCCAACCCGGTCTTATACGAGCGGCAACGGCGCCGTGCCTCCACCTGGGACACCCCGCGCTTCCTGCGCAACTACGACGAGACGCTCACCGGCGACCTCCTCCTGCCGCGCGGGTTGCAGGACCGGCTCGCAGCCCTCGTGGAACAGGCCGGCAGCCGCCTGGAGCTCAGCGACGAACGGACCGCCGGCGACACGCAGACCTTCGAGTTCGCCGCAGAACTCGACCCGGAGCAACAGCAAGCCTTCAAAGCCCTCGCCGACCAAGAAGCCGGCGTGCTGGTCGCCCCGCCCGGAGCCGGCAAGACGGTCATGGCCTGCGCGCTGATCGCTCACCACGCGGTCCCCACACTCGTGCTCGTCGACCGCAAAGCCCTCGCCGACCAGTGGCGCGCCCGCATCGGCGAACTGCTCGGCGTGAAGGCCGGTCAGCGCGGCGGCGGACGCGGCAAGACCACCGGTGTCATCGACGTCGCCACCCTGCAGACCCTTGCCCGTAGCGACGACGTCGTCGGCTGGACCAGCGACTACGGGCTGGTGGTTGTCGACGAGTGTCACCACGTGCCCGCTGCCGCCTTCGAGCAGGCTGTCCGGCAGATCCCTGCCCGCCGCTGGCTCGGGCTGACCGCCACGCCGTACCGGCGCGACCAGCTCGACGACCTCATCGCCCTGCAGCTCGGCCCGGTCCGCCATACCGTCGTCCAGCCGCGCGTCGGCACTCTGGGCAGCCGCTCTCCAGACGCACAGACACCGGAACCGGTCCTGCATGTCCACCCCACGGACTACCGTTACACCGGCGACGCCGAACCTTCTGCCCCCGGCGGCATCTCCGCTATCTACCGGGACCTGGTCGCCGACGGCGCTCGTACCGGCCAGATCACCGACGATGTAGTTGCCGCTCTGGCGCAGGGCCGGCACTGCCTGGTGCTCACCCAGTGGACCGGGCACCTGGACCATCTGGTTGCCGCGCTCGTCGAGCGAGGACACGAACCCGTGGTGCTGCGCGGTGGAATGGGCGTGAAGTCGCGGGCTGCCGCCCTCGCTCGTCTCGAGCCGCGGCCGGACGGGCCGCCACTACTCGTCGTCGCCACCGGCCCGTACGTCGGCGAGGGCTTCGACTGCCCGGCGCTCGACACCCTCTTCCTAGCCGCACCGGTCGCCTTCAAGGGCCGCCTGGTGCAGTACGCCGGCCGCATCCTTCGCCCGTTCCCCGGCAAGACCACCGCCGAGGTCCACGACTACCACGACGTCGCGACCGGCGTCCTCGCTTCGTCACTGGCCAAGCGCGCCCCAGGCTACGTCAGCCTCGGCTTTCCGGACCCGCGCCGCCTCGTCAGGTGAGCAGCCGCCCAGGCCAGGCCGTGACCAGCAACACGGCCGAGCCGCGGAGGTATGCGGCGTCGGGTCACACCATGCCGAGGCGGTCGAGCCGCTGGATGAATGAGATCTTGCGGCGCTGCTCCTGGCGCAGCCGCTGGACCCGGTCGGCGAACGCCTCGCTCGTACCCTCGCGACGGCAGACCTCAGCCAGTTCGTAGAGCAGTCCAGCCGCCGCGTCGTAGTCGGCCGCCGTACGTCGCTCGACGAGCTCGACGACGTCACGCCAGGCCTGACCCTGCCGCCCCGCGAGTTCGCTCAGATGGTTCTCGCGGGCTCGCTCAGCGGCGCGACGGCGCTCCTCCGCCCGTCGCTGGGAGTGCTCCCTGCCCACACGCTGCCGGTCTTCCCGGAGCTGCCGGGCCTTCGTCAGCAGATACTCCGCGCACCGACCGGAGCCGTCGCCGCTCTCGACCGGCCCGGCCGCCCGCCGACAGCCGGCCAACAGCTCGGCGCGGACCCTTGCCCCGTCGCCTCTGGCGACCCGCAGTAGAAGTGCGTCCTTGCTCTCCGCCGGTAGCTGCGCCAACCAGCCGGGCAGCTCAGTGAGCGTGTCGTCGGCATTGAGTGGCGCGCTGCGCTCTGCTGCGACGGCGACCAGATCCAGGTCGATGCGCAAGTACTCGGCTACCGAACGGAGGGCTGCGCTCAACTGAGCGAGGCCGGCGGGAACGGGGGGTTCCACTGCGTCCTCGTCGACCTCGCGATTCTGGACGGCGAGCAGCCAGGCCAGGTAGAGCAGCCGGAAGTCCCCGGCCATCACCTCGGCACGGACCGGGACGATCGAGGCCAGCGGGCCGGAGGCGTCCAGCCACTCCTCGTCGTACTCACCGCCTTCGTCCTCGGCGAACAGGTCGATGACGACGTACCCGCCGGTCGTCCATGCGGCCGAGCAGTCGCCGACCAGGTACTGCTCCGCCACGGCCGTGGCAGAGGGGCCGAGCACCTCGGTGGGCAGTCGGAACATCAGCCGGTGCGTCCCCCAGTTGGCCAGGTACAGAAACGCGTCGAAGTAGCGCTCGACCAGCCGGCGCGGATCGGCCTTCAGGTCACCCCACTCGTAGTGGTTGACGAAGCTGGTCGGCGTGATCAGGGCCCGCGTCGAGATGGCACGCAGCTCAGCCTGCTCGCCAGCGGACAGCGGCTGGTCGATCGCCACGAACTCGTAGTACTGGTATTCGCTCATCGAGAGCAGCCCTCTGCCGTGTGGACGTGGACCCCGTTCGAATGGCTGCACGTCAACGGTCGCGGACCCGATGCCCTCGCCGAACGCACGAACCGGCCGGGGTCAACTTTCGACTCCCCGGAGACCGTCGACAAGACCCGGGCTGCTGTGGAGACTGCCGCCTTGTGCCTCGTCTCTCGGCCCCAAGGCGGCGAGGCCGTCGACGCCCGTGCCTATCCGCCGTAACCGTGTGCGTATGTGGCGTGTCGCCCCTCGGACACTGACCTCGAAGTCCCGAGACACCCTGCACGGGTGTCTCGGGACTTCGTTCGTCTCAGGAGTCGCACCGGGACGG
>DATHAP010000141.1 GCA_035489715.1 Actinomycetes bacterium | reverse complement strand
GCCGACCTGCCGGTGATCACCGCCACCGTGCTGGTCGCCTCCGCCTTCGTCATCGTCGCCAACCTCGTGGTCGACATCCTCTACGCCGTCATCGACCCGAGGGTGAGGCTCGCGTGAAGCCACGTCCGCAGGTCAGCGTCGTCGTGCTGCCGGGCACTTTGACCTACACGTACGCCGCGATCCAGGAGGTCTTCGGCGTCGACTACTCCCGCCGGTTCGGTTCGTGGTACGACCTGCGGCTGTGCGGGCTGGAGCCCGGGCCGGTCACCCTCGACAGCGGACTGACGGCCCACGCCACGCACGGCCTCGAGGGCCTGTACTCCGCCGACCTGGTCATCGTCCCTGGCTGGCGGGCCCGGCCGGAGGAGTGCCCGCCGACGCCGCTGCTGCGGGCGGTGCGGCATGCGTACGCCAACGGGTCACGCATCATGTCGGTCTGCTCGGGGGCGTTCGTCCTGGGCTTCGCCGGGCTGCTGAACGGCCGCCGGTCGACCACCCACTGGGCGCACGCCGACCAGCTCCAGCAGCTGTTCCCTCGCACGGCGGTCGACCCCCGTGCCCTGTTCGTCGACGACGGACGGGTCTTCACCTCGGCCGGCATGTCGGCGGCGGTCGACCTGGCGCTGCACGTCGTGCGCCAGGACTTCGGCGCGCAGGCGGCCAGCGACCTGTCGCGGTGGCTGGTGCTGTCCGGCCACCGGCCGGGCGGTCAGGCGCAGTTCGTCGACGCCCCGTTGATGACGCTGCCGGACGACCCGGTCAAGACGCTGCTCGAGTGGATGCGGGAGAACCTCGACAAGCAGCTGTCGGTGCCCGACCTCGCCGAGCGGCTGCACGTCAGCCCGCGCACGCTGACCCGGCGCTTCGGGGGAGCGACCGGCATGACACCGCACCAGTGGCTGATCCGGGAGCGGCTGCTGCAGGTGCAGTGCCTGCTCGAGACCACGGACGAGTCGGTGGACCGGATCGCCCGCCGCTGCGGGTTCCCGTCGGCCGCAACCATGCGCCACCTCTTCCGGCGCCAGCTCGGCACGACGCCGCAGGCCTACCGCACCTGCTTCCGGGCGCGGCAGTCCGGCGAGGCCGAGGCCTGCTGACCGCACGCCTGGTCCGGCATGATGCAGGCATGGCCGAGCCGAGTGCGGAGATGCTGCGGCACGGCTCGCTCCGGCAGGCCCGGCGGGCACCGCTGCGCCTCGCCGGTCGGGTGCTGCCGGTGGTCAGCCCGGCCCGGGTCTACGTGTGCGGCATCACGCCCTACGACGTGACGCACCTCGGCCACGCTGCGACCTTCGTGTGGGCCGACACGGCGGTGCGCACCCTGCGGGGCACCGGTGGTGACGTCCTGAGCTGCCGCAACGTCACCGACGTCGACGACGTGCTGTCGAAGGTCGCGACCGAGCGTGGCCGCTTCTACGACGAGCTCGCGGCGACCCAGGAGTTCCTGTTCGACCGGTCGATGCGCGCGCTGCGGGTCGCGCCGCCGACGCACGCGCCGCGCGCCGGCGCCCACATCGAGTCGGTGGTCGAGCTCGCCGAGGCACTGGTGGTGCTCGGCGCGGCGTACGAGCGCGACGGCAGCGTGTACCTACGGGGGAGCGAGGTGCCGGCGCGGGCCGGGCTGGACCGGGCGGCGGCGGTCGAGGCGCTGACGACGTACGGCGACCGTCCCGACGACCCGCACCGCGACGACCCGCTCGACGTCGCGGTCTGGCAGTCGTCGGGTGAGGGCGACCCGGCGTGGCCGAGCCCCTGGGGCCCCGGCCGCCCGGGCTGGCACGCCGAGTGCGCCGCGATGGCGGTCTCGCTGCTCGGTGGCCAGGTCGACGTGATCGCCGGCGGCGCCGACCTGGCCTTTCCGCACCACGCCTACCAGTCGGCGATGGTCGAGGCGCTCACCGGCGCCGCCCCGTTCGCCCGGGCGCGGATGCCGGTGGGCACGGTCTGCGTCGGCGGGCAGAAGATGGCGAAGTCGACCGGCAACCTCGTGCTGGTCAGCGACGTGCTCGAGAAGGTTCCCCCTGCCGTGCTCCGGCTGCTGCTGCTCGACCGCCCGTGGGGGCAGACGTGGGACTACGACGAGTCGTTGCTCGGCCCGGCCGCCCAGCGGCTGGAGCGGCTGTACGTCGCCGCCGGTCGCCCCGGTGAGGAGGCCGCGACCGCGGGGGTGCTCGCCCGGCTGCTCGACGACCTGGACGTGCCGGGCGCCCTGGACGAGGCCGAGGAGCACGGCGGCCCGGCGGCCCGGCTCGCGCTGCGTACGCTCGCACTCGACTGACCGGCGGCACCGAGGAGGACTGCGATGACCGAGGGGACCGCTGCCGGCGACGGGAGGCCGGTCGTCGTCGGTGTCGACAACGGCGGCACGAGCAACAACGCGACGGTGCTCGACCTGGCGGGCACCTTCCTCGTCGACCGCCTGGTCGAGCTGCCCAGCAGGGTCACCGAGGGGCCTGAGGTCGCGGTGCCGGCGATGGTCGACTCGGTCGACGGCGTGCTCGCGGTCACCGGATTCTCGCGGGCCGACGTCCGGGCCGTCGGGCTGGACACGCCCGGGCCGGCGAGCGCCCACGGCGTGATCTCGTCCCTAGGATCGACCAACTTCTCCGACCTGGCGTGGCGCGGCTTCGACGTGCGTGCAGCTCTCGAGGACGCGCTGGGCCTTCCGGTGGTCTACAACAACGACGGCAACGCCGCAGCGCTCTACGCCCACCACGTGCACTTCGGCGACCGGCCCGGCCTGTCGTCGGTGTCCGCGATCGTCGGCACCGGGCTGGGCGGTGGCGTCGTGGAGCACGGCGTCATCGTGCAGGGCGCGGCGGGCATGGCCGGCGAGCTCGGTCACATCCCGATCAGCCTGGACGGCCTGCTGGCGGAGGGGCAGCCGACCCCGCTGTGCAACTGCGGGACCTACGGCGACGTCGAGAGCGTCGCGTCGCTGACCGGGATCACCAAGAACCTGCTGCCCTACTGGCTCACCCGCTACCCGCGCCACGAGCTGCACGCTCTCGGCGACCCGGTCTCTGCCGCCCGCAAGGTGCGCGGACTGGCGGAGAGGGGTGACGAGATGGCGCTGCGGGTCTTCGAGCAGCAGGCGATGGCCATCGGGCGGCTGTTCACCATCGCGGCCAACTTCACCGACCCCCGGGCCTACTTCCTCGGCGGCGGTGTCGTCGAGTCCGCGCCGCACTTCCGCGAGTGGTTCCTCGCCAAGGTGCGCGACAACACGTCGCTGCGCGCCGAGCAGGCCCGGGTCGCCGAGTTCGCCACCGTCCCCGACCTCGACATGGCCGGAGCCAGAGGGTCGGCGTTCGCGGCGCTCGAGCAAACGCGGGAGGGCCGGCCGTGACGCTGCCGTCCGCCGACGAGCTGCGCGACCTCGCACAGCGCAGCCTCGACGCCTGCGGGGTCGACACCGACCTGCTGTCCGGTGGCTCGACGTCCCGGACGCCGGTGCTCGGCACCGACCTGCTGCCCGTGTCCTGGGCCACCGACGACGACGTCGACCGGGCGGTCGGGCGCGCCGCAGAAGCGTTCGTGACCTGGCGCACGACACCGGCACCGCTGCGCGGTGCCCTGGTGAAGCGGTTCGGCGCGCTCCTCGTGGAGCACCTCGACCCGCTGGCCGACCTGGTGACCCTCGAGGTCGGCAAGATCCGGTCCGAGGCGCGCGGCGAGGTCCAGGAGATGGTCGACATCTGCGACTTCGCGGTCGGCCTGTCGCGCCAGCTCTACGGCAGGACGATGCCGTCGGAGCGGCCGGGGCACCGGCTGGCCGAGACCTGGCACCCGCTCGGTCCGGTCGCGGTGATCAGCGCGTTCAACTTCCCGGTGGCGGTGTGGTCGTGGAACGCCGCGGTCGCCCTGGTGTGCGGCGACCCGGTCGTGTGGAAGCCGTCCGAGCTCACGCCGCTGACCGCGCTCGCCTGCAGCGCCCTGCTCGACCGGGCGGCCGCCGAGCTCGGCGCGCCGGAGGGGCTGAACCAGGTGGTGCTCGGAGCGGCCGAGGTGGGCGGGCGACTGGTCGACGACCCTCGGGTGCCGCTGGTCAGCGCGACCGGGTCTGTCGCGATGGGGCGGCAGGTCGCCGCCCGGGTGGCCGGCCGGCTCGGCCAGTCGCTGCTCGAGCTCGGCGGCAACAACGCCGCCGTGGTCACCCCGTCGGCCGACCTCGACCTCGCGACGCGGGGCATCGTCTTCGCCGCCGCCGGCACCGCGGGGCAGCGATGCACCAGCATGCGGCGGCTGATCGTGCACGAGAGCGTCGCCGACGAGCTTCTGGACCGCGTCACCTCGGCCTACCGGCGGCTGCCGGTGGGCAACCCGCTCGACGGCTCGACCCTCGTCGGCCCGCTCGTGCACGAGAGGGCCTACGAGGCGATGGAGGACGCGCTGGACGCCGTCGTCGCGGACGGCGGCGAGGTGCTCGTCGGCGGGCACCGCCGCCTGGCCGCCGAGGCGCCGGCTGCCTTCTACGTCGAGCCGGCGGTGACCCGGTTGCCGGTGCAGACCGACGTCGCACGGCGTGAGACGTTCGCGCCGGTGCTGCACGTGCTGACCTACGGCGACCTCGACGAGGCGGTGGCGCTGCACAACGGGGTGCCGCAGGGGCTCTCGTCCAGCATCTTCACGTCCGACCAGGCCGAGGCGGAGCGCTTCCTCGCTCCCGACGGCTCGGACTGCGGCATCGTCAACGTCAATCTCGGCACCTCGGGCGCGGAGATCGGGGGTGCCTTCGGCGGCCAGAAGGAGACCGGTGGCGGCCGGGAGTCCGGCTCGGACTCGTGGAAGGCATACATGCGCCGGGTGACCAACACGGTCAACCACAGCGGCGAGCTGCCCCTCGCCCAAGGCGTCGACTTCTCGGTCTGACGACCCGCTGCCCGGTTAGCGCTCGAGGAGCAGGGCGATGCCCTGGCCGACCCCGATGCACATCGTGGCGACGGCCCGCCGGGCGTCGCGGTCGGCCAGCTCGATCGCCGCGGTGAGGGCCAGCCGCGCGCCGCTCATGCCCAGCGGGTGGCCGAGCGCGATGGCCCCGCCGTTGGGGTTGACGTGCTCGGCGTCGTCGGGCAGGCCGAGCCCGCGCAGCACCGCGAGCACCTGGGCGGCGAACGCCTCGTTGAGCTCTACCAGGTCGATGTCGGCGGCTCGCAGGCCGGCCCGGTCCAGCAGCCTGGTCGTCGCGGGCAGCGGGCCGATGCCCATCACCCGCGGCGCCACGCCCGCCGCGGCCGCGCTGGTGATCCGGCACAGCGGCTCGAGGCCGTACCGCTCGACCGCCGTCTCCGACGCCACGAGCAGCGCCGCCGCGCCGTCGTTGACCCCGGACGAGTTGCCCGCCGTGACCGAGCCGCCGTCGCGGAAGGCCGGCTTCAAAGCGGCGAGCCCTTCGGCGGTGGTCGAGCGCGGGTGCTCGTCGGTGTCGACCACGACCGGGTCGCTGCGGCGCTGCGGCACCTCGACGGCCACGATCTCCTGCGCCAGCCGGCCGTCCTTGTGCGCACGCGCCGTGCGCTCCTGGGACCGCAGCGCGAAGGCGTCCTGGTCGGCGCGCGAGATGGCGTGCCCCTCGGCGACGTTCTCGGCCGTCTCACCCATCGCGTCGGTGCCGTAGAGACGCTCCATCGCCGGGTTGACGAATCGCCAGCCGAGGGTGGTGTCGTGCACGGCGACCGTCCGGTCGTACGCCGACTGCGCCTTCGCCATGACGAACGGCGCGCGGCTCATGCTCTCGACCCCGCCCGCGACGACCAGATCGGCGTCACCGGCGCGCACCGCGCGGGCGGCGATCGCGACCGCGTCGGCACCTGAGCCGCAGAGGCGGTTGACGGTCGAGCCGGGCACCGTCTCCGGCAGGCCCGCGAGCAGCAGCGCCATCCGGGCGACGTTGCGGTTGTCCTCGCCCGCCTGGTTGGCGCAGCCCAGCACCACGTCGTCGACCGCCGCCCAGTCGACCTGCGGGAGCCGGGCCGCAAGGGCGCGCAGGACGTGGGCGGCGAGGTCGTCGGGGCGAGAGCTCGCGAGCACTCCGCCGTAGCGGCCGATCGGCGTGCGGACGCCATGGACGAGGAACGCCTCGCTCATCGTGGTGCTCCGTCCGGGTCGACCAGGGTGCCCGCGACCGTGCGGCTGCGGCCGCGCAGCTCGGCGACCGCGCTGCCGTCGTCGCGGCGGACCGCCACGTCGTACAGGCCGCTGCGCAGCCCCCGGTGCCGCTCGGTGGCCTCGGCGATGAGCCGCTCGCCGACCCGAACCGGCCGGAGGAAGGCGATGTCGCAGCCGGCCGCCACGGTGCGCTGCCCGTAGCTGTTGCAGGCGACGGCGAACGTCGAGTCGGCGAGCAGGAAGACGTAGCCGCCGTGCGCGATGTCGTGGCCGTTGACCATGTCGGGCCGCACCGTCATGGTCATCGTGGCCCGGCCGGGCGCCACCGACACCAGCTCGACGCCGACGGCTGCCGAGGCGCGGTCCCCCGCCAGCATCGCCGCCGCGCTGGCGCGCGCGATCTCGTCCGGGCTGGCCACGCGCGCCAGGGTACGTCCCCCGCGGGTCAGACCAGGGAAGGGTTGTGGTCGGCGGGGACCCGATCGGCGGGGGAGACCGGGCCGGGAGGGGTGCCGCCGCCGAAGGGCCGGCCGCCCAGCGACTCGCGGTCGTGCGCGGAGGCCCAGCCGGTCAGGTCCGGCCCCTTGGGCACGACCTGCGTCGGGTTGATGTCCTCGTGGACCACGTAGTAGTGACGCTTGATGTGGTCGAAGTCGACCGTGTCGCCGAACCCCGGCGTCTGGAACAGGTCGCGCGCGTAGGCCCACAGCACCGGCATCTCGGTCAGCTTGTGCCGGTTGCACTTGAAGTGGCCGTGGTAGACGGCGTCGAAGCGGACCAGCGTCGTGAAGAGCCGCACATCTGCCTCGGTGATCGTGTCGCCGACGAGGTAGCGCTGCCGGGAGAGCCGGTCGCCGAGCCAGTCGATACGGTCGAAGAGAGTGTCGTACGCCCTCTCGTACTCGCGCTGCTCCCCGGCGAACCCCGCCTGGTAGACCGCGTTGTTGACCTCGCGGTAGACCATCTCCATCACGGTGTCCATCTCGTCGCGCAGGTGCTCCGGATAGAGCTCCGGTGCGCCGTCGCGGTGATAGGCCGTCCACTCGGTCGACAGGTCGAGCGTGATCTGGGCGAAGTCGTTGGTCACCACCTGCCCGCTCGGGACGTCGACGATCGCCGGGACGGTGATGCCGCGTTCGTATCCCGGCTGACGCTGCTCGAACGCCTCCTGCAACCGCTCGATGCCCAGGACCGGGTCGCGTCCCCCGGGGTCGAGGTCGAAGGTCCAGCTCCGCTCGTCGTGCGTCGGCCCGCAGATGCCCATCGACAGCGCGTCCTCGAGGCCGAGCAGCCGGCGGACGATCACCGCCCTGCTGGCCCAGGGGCAGGCCCGGCTGACGACCAGGCGATAACGATCGGGCCCGACCGGCCAGCCCTCCCGGCCGTCGGAGGTGATCCGGTCGGAGAGGTAGCGGGTGTCGCGCTGGTAGCTCTGCTCGACGTATCCGGTCTTCTGCTGGGTGTCCGTCACCCCGGAACTCTCGCCGCGCAGCCGCCGGACAAACCCACCCGCCTCGCCGCCGGGCCGGGAGGAGCGCGCCAGCATGTGACACCTTGCAGCCAACCGCGTGGACTTGCTGTCACACCGCGCCTAGAGTGGGGCGGGTGACCTATGAGCAGGCGCCGACCGGCCAGATGGACGCGTTCCAGGCGCTGGTCGACGCCGACGAGCGCATCGAGCCGCGCGACGCGATGCCCGAGGGCTACCGCAGGACGCTGATCCGCCAGATCGCCCAGCACGCCCACTCCGAGATCATCGGGATGCAGCCCGAGGGCAACTGGATCTCACGCGCGCCGAGCCTGCGCCGCAAGGCGATCCTGATGGCCAAGGTGCAGGACGAGGCCGGCCACGGGCTCTACCTCTACTCCGCCGCCGAGACCCTCGGCGTCGACCGCGCAGAGCTGCTCGACCTGCTGCACGCCGGCAAGCAGAAGTACTCCTCGATCTTCAACTACCCCACCCTCACCTGGGCCGACATGGGAGCCATCGGCTGGCTGGTCGACGGCGCCGCGATCGTCAACCAGGTGCCGATCTGCCGCTGCTCCTACGGCCCCTACGCCCGCGCGATGGTGCGCATCTGCAAGGAGGAGTCCTTCCACCAGCGGCAGGGCTTCGAGATCCTGCACACGCTCTCCCACGGCACGCAGGCGCAGAAGGCGATGGCCCAGGACGCCGTCGACCGCTGGTGGTGGCCGTCGTTGATGATGTTCGGGCCACCCGACGACCAGTCGCCCAACTCCGCGCAGTCCATGGCCTGGAAGATCAAGCGCTTCTCCAACGACGAGCTGCGGCAGAAGTTCGTCGACATGACGGTGCCGCAGTCCGAGGTCCTCGGCCTGACGCTGCCCGACCCCGACCTCCGGCTCGACGAGGCGACCGGCCACTACGTCTTCGGCGAGATCGACTGGTCGGAGTTCTTCGAGGTGCTCAAGGGCAACGGCCCGTGCAATGCGCAGCGCGCGGCACACCGGCGCCAGGCCCACGAGGACGGCGCGTGGGTGCGCGAGGCAGCCCAGGCGTACGCCGCCAAGCAGGCCGCCCGCGCCACCTCGGCGGGTGCCGCATGAGCGAGCTGACCCCGGCCGGTGGCCACGGCGCGGTGCCGGTCGACGGCGTCCCCGCCGGCCACCAGGCCGAGACCACGGCATCGCGCACCGACTGGCCGCTGTGGGAGGTCTTCGTCCGCGCCCGCCGGGGACTCTCGCACCAGCACGTCGGCTCGCTGCACGCCCCCGACGCCGCCATGGCGCTGCGCAACGCGCGCGACGTCTACACCCGCCGCTCCGAAGGCGTGTCGCTGTGGGTCGTTCCAGCCGCGGCGATCGTCGCCTCCAGCCCCGACGAGAAGGACGCGTTCTTCGACCCGGCCGCCGACAAGGCCTACCGGCACCCGACCTTCTACGACATCCCCGCCGAAGTGCAGCACCTCTAGTGGACACGACCACCACACCCGCCCTCGCGACGTACGCCCTCCGTCTCGGTGACGACGCGCTCGTTCTCGCCCAGCGACTGGGCGGGTGGATCGCCCGCGCACCGCAGCTCGAGGAGGACGTCGCGCTGGCGAACATCGCGCTCGACCTGCTCGGCCAGGCGCGCGCTCTGCTCAGCTACGCGGGCGAGGTCGAGGGCGCCGGCCGCACCGAGGACGACCTGGCCTACCTGCGCGACGAGCGCGACTTCCTCAACCTGCAGCTGGTCGAGCTGCCCAACGACGGGTTCGGCGTCACCATCGCCCGGCAGCTCGTGTTCTCGACCTGGCAGCTCGCGCTCCTTCAACGGCTCGTCGACTCGCGCGACGAAACGGTCGCCGGCGTCGCGGGCAAGGCCGTCAAGGAGGTCGCCTACCACCGCGACCACGCCACCCAGTGGGTGCTGCGGCTCGGTGACGGCACCGAGGAGTCGCACCGCCGGATGCAGGCCGGGCTCGCCATCGTCTGGCCGTACGTCGCGGAGCTCTTCGTGACCGACGAGCTAGAGCAGGGGCTGGTCCGCGACGGTGTCGCCGTCGACGTCAGCACGCTGCGGCCGGAGTGGGAGTCCTACGTCGGGCGGGTGCTCGACCAGTCGACCCTCGTCGTGCCTGACGACGTACCCACGATCCCCGGCGGCGGTCGGCGCGGCGTGCACACCGAGGCCATGGGCTACCTGCTTGCCGAGATGCAGCACCTGCACCGCTCGCACCCCGGAGCCTCCTGGTGATGGTCCCGACGACGAGCGCGAGCCCGGCGACGGTCGAGCGCGCGCGGTCGGCAGCGGCGGCGGTGCTCGACCCGGAGGTCCCGGTCCTCACGATCGCCGATCTCGGCGTGCTGCGCGGGGTCGAGGTCGACGACGACGGTGACGTCACGGTGACCGTCACACCGACGTACTCCGGGTGCCCGGCGATGGAGGTCATCGAGCACGACGTGGCCGAGGCCGTGCGCGCGGCGGGCTTCGAGCGGGTGACGGTCCGACGGGTGCTCTCACCCGCCTGGACCACTGACTGGATGTCGGCCGAGGGCCGGCGCAAGCTCGAGGACTACGGCATCGCGCCGCCCGGAGCTACGGCTCAGCACGCGCCGCACCACGCCGGCGGCCCGGTCGCCCTGACCCTGTCGGTGCGCTGCCCGCAGTGCGGCAGCCTGGACACCCGGGAGACGAGCCGCTTCGGCTCGACGGCGTGCAAGTCGCTGTGGCAGTGCCAGGCCTGCCGCGAGCCCTTCGACCACTTCAAGGCGATCTGAGTGACGACCGAGACCACCACCGGTCCCGTCGTGCCCGTGGTGCCGGTGGGCGGCCGACGGCACGGCACCTTCCACCCGCTGCGGGTGTCGCACGTCGAGCGGCTCACCGAGGACGCCGTCGCGATCACGTTCGAGGTGCCCGACGACCTGCGTGACGACTACGCGTTCACCCAGGGCCAGCACCTGACTGTCCGCACCGAGATCGACGGTGCGGAGGTCCGGCGCAACTACTCGATCTGCGCGCCGGCCACCGGGGAGCGGCTGCGGATCGGCGTCAAGCGGCTGACCGGCGGCGCCTTCTCGGGCCACGCCACGAGCGGTCTCAAGGTCGGCGACGTCGTCGACGTGATGACGCCGACCGGACGCTTCTTCACCGCGCTGGACCCGGCCGCCGCCAAGCACTACTGCGCGGTCGCGGCGGGCAGCGGCATCACGCCCGTGCTGTCCATCGTGTCGACCGTGCTCGAGGTGGAGCCGCGCAGCACCGTGACGCTCCTCTACGGCAACCGGACCACCGGATCGGTGATGTTCCTCGACGAGCTCGCCGACCTCAAGGACCGCTACCCGGAGCGCTTCCGGCTGGTGCACGTGCTCTCCCGCGAGCCGCACGAGGTCGACCTGTTCTCCGGGCGGCTCGACGCGACGAAGCTCCGGGCGCTGACCGACGCGCTGGTGCCGGTGGACTCGGTCGACGAGTGGTTCCTGTGCGGCCCGTTCGCGATGGTCGAGGAAGCCCGGGCGCTGTTGAGCGATCGCGGTGTGCCAGCGTCCCACGTGCACACCGAGCTCTTCCACGTCGAGGGCACGGCGCCCCGCGAGTCGGCCGCAGTCGACGACGCCCGCGCCGAGGGCTCGAGCGCCGTCACGGTGACGCTGGACGGTCGCGCTTCGACGCTGCAGGTGCCTCGCTCCGGGCAGAAGGTCCTCGACGCGGTGCTCGCGGTGCGCGCCGACGCTCCGTACGCATGCAAGGGCGGCGTGTGCGGCACCTGTCGGGCCAAGCTGGTCTCGGGCGAGGTCGACATGGAGCGCAACTACGCCCTGGAGCCCGACGAGGTCGACGCCGGGTTCGTGCTCGCCTGTCAGTCCCGGCCGGTGTCCGACGAGGTCGTGCTCGACTTCGACGCCTGAGCATCGGCGGGCGACCGACCGTCGGCACCGGTCGTCGCGGTCGCCCGAGTCGGGTCCTCGGGAGCAGTCCGGGGGCTGGATGTCATGTCTCTCCGGGGGCTGGACGTGATCTCTGTCCGGGGGCTGGACGTAATCGTGGTTCGGCGCGTCGGCATGCCGGGCCTTCCGGGCCGCACCCTCGGACGGATGCATCCTTCGGCGACCGGCCGCCCCGCGCGCCGGGCGCGCCCGTCGCCCCGGTGCTGCCACACTGTGCCCCGTGCGCGTGACAGCCCGGGTCGACTACGCCGTGCGCGCGCTGGTCCAGCTCGCCGCGGACGCCTCGGTGACCCCGGTCAAGGCCGAGCACCTGGCGACGGCCCAGCAGATCCCGCTGAAGTTCCTGCTCGAGATCCTGCGCCAGCTCAAGCAGCACAAGCTGCTGGTCAGCCGGCGCGGCCCCGAGGGCGGCTACACGCTGGCCCGGCCGCCCGCGCAGATCGCGATCGCCGACGTCATCCGCGCGGTCGAGGGCCCGTTGGCGACGGTCCGGGACGTGAGCCCGGCCACCCTGGACTACGACGGCCCGACCGAGAGCCTGCGAACGGTCTGGATCGCGGTCCGGGGCAGCCTGCGCCACGTGCTCGAGGACGTCACGCTGCAGGACGTCATGTCGGGCCGGCTGCCGCGCCACGTCGTCGCGATCGCCGACAAGTACGGCGTCGACGAGCGTCCCTGACGCCTCAGACCGCCGCGGCACGGACCGGGGCCGCGCGACGCACGTGCACCGTGCGCCCCTCCTCGATCCCGAGCTGGTCCAACGTCCCCCGCGTCACCTGCGCCCAGACCTCCTCCTCGCCGACGGTGAGGTCCACCCGCACCTCGAAGCCGAGGCGGGTGACCCGGTCGACCACGGCCGGCGTGGTGTCCGGCCGGGTCTCGGTGAAGAGCTCGATGTCGTGCGGCCGGACCAGCTGGCCGTCGAGCTTGGTGACCGGCCCGAGGAAGCTCATGACGAAGTCGTTGGCGGGCGCGTCGTAGAGGTCGTCCGGTGAGCCGACCTGCTCCACCTTGCCCTGGGCCATCACCACGATGGAGTCGGCGACCTCCATCGCCTCCTCCTGGTCGTGGGTCACGAAGACCGTCGTGACGTGCACCTGGTCATGCAGCCGGCGCAGCCAGGCCCGCAGCTCCTTGCGGACCTGGGCGTCCAGCGCGCCGAACGGCTCGTCGAGGAGCAGCACCTGCGGCTCGACCGCGAGCGCCCGGGCGAGCGCCATGCGCTGCCGCTGGCCGCCCGAGAGCTGTGCCGGGTAGCGATGGCCGAACCGCTCGAGGTGCACGAGCTCGAGCAGCTCGCGCACCTTCTCCTTGATCTCGGCCTTGGGCCGCTTGCGGATCTCCAGGCCGAAGGCGACGTTGCGCTGCACCGTCAGGTGCTTGAACGCGGCGTAGTGCTGGAACACGAAGCCGACGCCCCGGTCCTGCGCGGGGAGGCGGGTCGCGTCGCGCCCTTCGATCTCGACGCCGCCCGTGTCGGGCGACTCCAGGCCGGCGATCACCCGGAGCAGGGTCGACTTGCCGCCGCCGCTCGGCCCGAGCAGGGCAGTCAGCGACCCGGTCGGGATCTCGACCGACACGTCGGTCAGGGCGGCGAAGTCGCCGAAGCTCTTGCCGACGTCACGGACGATGATGCTCATCTCTTGATCTCCTTGGGGGCGAGCAGTCGGCTGACGCCGAGTGCCAGCACGGCGGTGACGACCAGCAGCAGGGCGCAGGCGTAGGCCGTCTCCTGGTCGAAGTTGAGGTAGCGCTCCTGCACGAGCAGCGTGACCGTCTGGGTCCGTCCGACGAGTCGCCCGGACACCACGGCCACAGCGCCGTACTCGCCGAGCGACCGGGCGGCTGCGAGCACCACGCCGTAGGCGAGGGCACCGCGGATGGAGGGCAGCGTGATGCGCCGGAAGGTCTGCACCGGGCCGGCGCCCAGGGTCCGCGCGGCCTGCTCCTGGTCGTCGCCGATCTCCTCCAGCACGGGGGCGACGGCCCGCACGACCAGGGGGATCGAGACGAAGATCGTGGCCATCACCATCCCGGGGATCGAGAAGATGATGCCGATGCCGATGCCGGCCAGCGCCTGCCCGATGCCGGTGGTGCGGCCGTAGACCAGGATGAGCGACAGGCCGACGATGACCGGCGAGACCGCGAGTGGCAGGTCGATGAGTGCGTTGAGGACCCGCTTGCCGCGGAAGTCGTACCGCACCAGCAGCAGCGCGGCCACGACGCCGAAGACGGTGTTGGCCAGCACGGCCCAGAACGCGATGACCGCGGTGAGCTGGAAGGCGTGGATGGTGGCCTGGGTGGTCAGGCCGTCGATGACCGGGGCGAGGCCGTTCTCGAACGTCCGCCAGAAGATCAAGCCGACCGG
>DATHAP010000140.1 GCA_035489715.1 Actinomycetes bacterium | reverse complement strand
CGATGGCGTCGAGCTGCCCGCCGAGGCGGTCCAGCTCGTCGTCGTCGAGGGCGAGCCGGGCCAGCCGGGCGAGGTGGGCGACCTCCTCGCGGGTGACGGCGGATCCGCTGTCGGGCATGCCGGCCATCCTAGGTCGGCGGCCACAGGGGTCAGGGACCGGCGGTCAGCCGCTCTGACCAGCCGGCCGGCCGGTCAGCGCCCGGGCCGCGGCCGGGCCCTGCTCGAGCAGCAGCTTGAAGCCGGCCTCGTCGAGCACCGGGACGCCCAGCTGCTCGGCCTTGTCGGCCTTGGACCCGGGGCTCTCCCCCACGACGACGAAGTCGGTCTTCTTCGAGACCGAGCCGGCCGCCCGGCCACCGAGGGCCTGGATGACGGCGCTCGCCCCGTCGCGGGAGAAGTCGTCGAGCGAGCCGGTCACGACGATACTCAGGCCCTCGAGGGGCCGCGGCCCGTCGTCGCCGCCCTCCTCCTCGAGCCGGACGCCCGAGGCCTTCCACTTCGCCACGATCTCGCGGTGCCAGTCGACGGCCCACCACTCGCCGAGCGCCTCGGCGATGACCGGCCCCACGCCGTCGACCTTCGCCAGTGCCTCCTTGTCGGCCGCGAACACCGCCTCGACCGACCGCAGCTCGCGGGCCAGCGCCTGCGCCGCCGTCGGCCCGACGTGTCGGATGGAGAGTGCCACCAGGACGCGCCACAGCGGGCGCTGCTTCGCCGCAGCCACGGCAGCGAGCAGCTTCTGCGCGTTGGCGGTCAGCCCGCCGTCCTTGCGGGTGAACAGCGGCGCCGTCAGCAGCTTGTCCTCGTCGAGGTCGAAGACGTCGCCCTCGTCCTCGACGACACCCGCGTCCAGCAGGGCGACAGCGGCCTCGTAGCCGAGGACGTCGATGTCGAACGCACCGCGGCCTGCCACGTGGAAGATGCGCTCCCGCAGCTGGGCCGGACAGCTGCGGGTGTTGGGGCATCGGATGTCGGCGTCGCCCTCCTTCTCCGGCCCCAACGACGTACCGCACTCGGGGCACTCGGTCGGCATCTCGAACCCGCGCTCGGTGCCGTCGCGCAGGTCGACGACCGGTCCGACGATCTCGGGGATCACGTCACCGGCCTTGCGCAGCACGACGCTGTCGCCGATCAGGACCCCCTTGCGCCGCACCTCCGACGCGTTGTGCAGCGTCGCCATCTCCACCGTCGAGCCGCTGACGAAGACCGGCTCCATGACGCCGTAGGGGGTGACCCGGCCGGTGCGGCCGACGTTGACGCGGATGTCGAGGAGCTTGGTGGTGACCTCCTCGGGCGGGTACTTGAACGCGATCGCCCAACGCGGCGCGCGGGACGTCGAGCCGAGACGGCGCTGCACCGAGACCTCGTCGACCTTGACGACGACGCCGTCGATCTCGTGCTCCACGTCGTGGCGGTGCTCGCCGTAGTGGTCGATGTATTCCTGGACCGCCCCCAGGTCGTCGACGACGCGGTAGCGGTCGCTGACCGGCAGGCCCCACGACTTCATTGCGTCGTAGGACGCCGACTGCAGGGGCGGCGAGAAGCCCTTGCGGGCACCGATGCCGTGGACGACCAGCCGCAACTGCCGAGACGCGGTGACGCGTGGGTCCTTCTGCCGCAGCGAGCCGGCGGCGGCGTTGCGCGGGTTGGCGAACGGTGCCTTGCCGGCCTCGACCAGGCGAGCGTTGAGGGCGGCGAACTCCTCGACGGGGAAGAAGACCTCGCCGCGCACCTCGACCTGCGCCGGTACGTCGCTGCCGGTCAGCCGGGTCGGAACGCCCCGCAGCGTGCGCACATTGAGGGTCACGTCCTCGCCGGTCACCCCGTTGCCCCGGGTGAGTGCGCGCACCAGGCGGCCGCCCTCGTAGAGCAGGTTGATGGCGACCCCGTCGACCTTGAGCTCGCACAGGTAGTGCACGTCGGCGCCGCCCGCGTCGCGCTCGACCCGCTCGGCCCACGCGGCCAGCTCGTCGGGGCTGAACGCGTTGTCCAGGCTCATCATCCGCTCGAGGTGGTCGGCGGACGCGAAGTCGGTCGAGAAGGTGCCGCCGACGGTCTGCGTGGGCGAGTCGGGCGTCCGCAGCTCCGGGTGCGCGTCCTCGATCCGGTTCAGCTCGCGCATCCAGCGGTCGTACTCCGCGTCGGCGACGGTCGGCGAGTCGCGCAGGAAGTAGTCGAAGCGCGCCTTGTCGACCAGCTCGACCAGGTCGGCGTGCCGGTGCGCGGGCTGCTGCGGGTCAGGCGTGCTGGTCCTGCGAGCCACTCATCCCTCCGGGTCCTCGGCGAGCTGTCGGGCGGACTCGGCGGCCAGCCGCAGGGCGGCCCGGGCATGGTCAGGGGAGGCGCCCGCGAGCCCGCAGGTCGGTGTGACGACCACCTGGCGCAGCGCCTCGACCGGCAGCCCGAGCCGCCGCCAGAGCCGCCGCACCGGCTGGACCGTACCCGCCGGGTCCGACATCCGGACCGGGCCGTCGGGCGTCGACGGGACGACGCCGGCCAGCAGCCGGACGCCGCCGTCGACCGCCTCGCCGAGCTCGTCGTCGACCGCACTCGAGCGGCTGCCCAGCCCGGTGAGGTCGAGGGACAGGCCGCTCGCGCCGGCTCGCACCAGGGTGGCCACCGGCGGGCTGTCGGCGCAGCAGTGCACGACGACGGGGACATCGACCGCGTCCACGAGTCCGCGCAGGCTCTCCTCGACCGTGGTGGCCGGGACCGGCGAGAAGCTGCGGGCACCGGAGCTCGAGCGGATGCCGCCTACCAGCACGGCCGGCAGCGAGGGCTCGTCCACCTGCAGCACGAGCGGTGCCCGAGGCAGCCGACGGCGTACGTCGCGCAGGTGCTGGACCGTGCCGTCGGTGAGGGACTGCACCAGGTCGCGCACCGCACCGGCGTCGGCGAGCACCGGCTCGCCGCGGGGCAGTCGCAGGGCGGCCGCCAGCGTCCACGGGCCGCAGACCTGCACTTTCACCGCGCCGACCCGTCCCTGGTTGGCCCCCTCGAGCTCGTCGAGGTCGTGCGAGAGGTAGGAGTGTGCTCGGCGCTCATCGGTGCCCGGCCGGTCGACGAGCCGCCAGCCCGACGGCTGCAGGTCGACGTGAAGGTCGGTGAGCAGCGCCGCGGCGCGGCCGACCAGGTCCGCGCCGGGACCGCGGGCCGGGAGCTCGACCAGGTGCGGCAGGTCGGGGACCTCGCCGGACACGACGGTCGCGGCCTCGTGCGGGTCGGTGCCGGGCATCGAGCCGACGCCGGTGGACCAGCCGGCTCCCAGCCAGTCGTCGGCCCCGACGTCGCCCTCAGCGCTCGACACCTCAGCCCTCGGCAGCTCAGTACTCGACACGGTCCGCCTTGGCCAGCCAGGCCGCGAAGGGTGCGGTCGCCTCGTCCACCTCGACCTGGCGCACCGGCACCGGCCAGATGTCGCGGGGCCGGTCGAAGAGCTCGTAGAAGGCCCGGTCGTCGAAGCCGCCGTGCGCCGCGTCGTCCCGGTCGGCTGCGTAGACCACGGCGTCGACCCGGGCCCACAGGGCGGCCGACAGGCACAGCGGGCACGGTTCGCAGGAGCTGACCAGCGTCGTACCGGCGAGGACGTGGGTGTCCAGAGAGCGCGCTGCCGAGCGGATCGCGACGACCTCGGCGTGGGCGGTCGGGTCGAGGTCGCGGGTCACCCGGTTGACGCCGGTCGCTACCACCCGGTCGTCGCGCACGACCGCCGCGGCGAACGGGCCGCCCCCATCAGCGACGTTGTCGGTAGCGAGCTGGACCACCTGGGCCAGCCATCGCTGGGCACGGGCGTCGACGACTCCACCGCTGGCCACCGCCCCACCGTAGCCAGCACTTGCGACCGGACCTCTCAGGTGTGGACGCGGAGGTTGGCGACCGACCACCACGAGCCGCTGGCGGCGGTCAGCTCGAGCCTCCGCCACCGGACGGGTGACCCGTCCGCCGACAGCGTCGTCAGTTGACCGCTCGGTCGTGCCGTAGGACGCGCTCGCGATGCGCACGCACCGGGGGTCGGCGTACGCCTGCACGAACTTCACGAAGTACCGGGCATGCGGCGCGTAGACCTGGGGTCGTCGATCAGCCGGCCGCCCGCCAGGTCGCCGTTGGTCTTCATCCACGCCGGCGGGCTCCACGGCGTGGCGACGACGGTGACGTCGGAGTTGAAAGGCAGCGCCTGGCGCAACAAGGGAGGATCTCGGCTCGGTCGTGGTTGATGGAGAACTCCGACAGGTCGAAGTCGGTCTCCCAGGAGGTACGTCGTCGTAGGCGTAGCCCGCGCATCCGCTGGTAGGTCCGTCAGGCCGCGGGTGGCAGGGGCGTCGGTGCACTGGGCGGCTCGTGTGGTCACCCCGTTCGCACAATCCAGCACAAATGTCGCAGTCTTCGTCGCGTGCCGTCAACGCGGCCCGGTCAGTCCTGGAGACCAGGGCGAACCGATCAGCTGTGGACGGGCCGAGAACCTTTGTGCACAACGGGTTTCCTGGCCTGTGCCGATCGGCTAGAATCGAACACATGTTCGAACAGGCGCGAGCCAGCACGTCGACGGCCGGCCAGACCGCGACCGTGCCCCTCGCTGGGGAGATCCGATCCGCGGTCGACGCGCTCGCCGCACCGGGTGAGGGCCTCACCGATGTCGAGCGGGTGGACCTGATCGGGGCGCTGGAGATCCTCAAGTCCGCGGCGGCCGCGGCTCAGGCGCGGGTGACAGCGGATCTGGACGCCTCGGTTCGCGCCCGGCACGCGGCGATGGGGCTGGCCGCCGACAAGCAGGGCCGCGGGGTCGGCGCCGAGGTGGCGCTCGCGCGACGCGAGTCACCGACCCGGGGCGGGCAGCACCTGGGACTGGCCAAGGCGCTGGTGCACGAGATGCCGCATACCCTGGCCGCGCTGGCGGACGGCCGGCTCTCCGAGTGGCGGGCCACCCTGCTGGTCCGCGAGACCGCCTGCCTCACCCGCGAGGACCGGACTCGGGTCGACGAGGAGCTGGTGTCCGACCCGGCCCGGCTGGCCGGGCTCGGGGACCGGCGGGTGGCTGCCGAGGCGCGCCGGCTGGCCTACCGGCTCGACCCGTCCGCGGCACTGGCCCGGGCCCGCAAGGCCGAGGGCGACCGTCGGGTCACCTGCCGACCCGCCCCGGACACCATGGCCTACTCCACCGCGCTGCTCCCCGTCCGCGACGCGGTCGCGGTGCAGGCCGCGCTGATCCGCGAGGCCGACAGCGCCCGTGCAGACGGCGACGTCCGCTCCCGAGGCCAGCTGATGGCCGACATCTACGTCCAACGCCTCACCGGCCGCACCACCGCCACCGGCCCCGACATCTCCCTCCACGTCGTGATGACCGACCAGTCGCTCCTCGGCACCGGACCCGGCGCCGACGAGCCCGCCCAGGTCCCCGGCCACGGCCCGGTGCCGGCCAGCACCGCCCGCCGCTGGCTCCGGCCACAGCGACCTGTCCCCGCTGTGAGGGCGGACGCCGACGCCGCTCCCGAGGTCGTCACCGAGGCCGCGGTCTGGGTGCGCCGCCTCTACGCCCATCCGTCCACCGGCGAGCTCGTCGCGATGGACAGCAAGGCACGGTTATTCCGCGGTGCGCTGCGCCGGTTTCTCGTCGTGCGCGACGAGGTGTGCCGCACGCCATGGTGCGACGCGATGGTCCGCCACGCCGACCACGTCGTTCCGGTGGCCGCGGGCGGTCGCACCTCCGCCGAGAACGGCAACGGGCTCTGCGAGCAGTGCAACTACGCCAAGGACAGCCCCGGCTGGAGCGCTCAGCCCCAGGTCGGGCACGCGGCGGCACCCGACAGCGGTCATCGGGTCGAGACCGTGACCCCGACCGGGCACCGCTACGTCTCCCGACCACCACCCCTGCCCGGCACCGCGGCACGCGGGCGGGATGCGAGCGGCACCGGACCCGGGACGGCGGTGGCGTGAGCTGCCGTCACCTGAGCCGCGATCGCCTGGGCCTCGTTCGCCTGAACTCCGCTCCTGAGCAGTCTCGCGCTCAGCGGCGGACGCGGTAGTCGATGAAGGTCGCGTAGGGCGACTGGTGCACCCCGAGGTGCTCGAGCTCGACGTCCGCGGTGAAGCCCTCGAACAGGCGCTTGCCGCCACCGAGCACCAGCGGCGCGACCACGAGGCTGAGCTCGTCGACCAGACCTGCGGCGAACGCCTGGCGGATCACGTCGGCCCCGCCCATCAGGCTGACGTCCTTGTCGCCGGCGGCCGCCTTGGCCTGCTCGACGGCGGGCTCGATGCCATCGACGAACGTGAAGGCGCCGCCGGGCGGCTCCTCCTGCGGCCGGTGCGTGACGATGAAGAACGGCAGCCCCCACGGGTTCTCGTCGCCCCAGTGCCCGGCGGACTCGTAGGTGTTGCGACCGCCGACGACGGCGCCCACCCGGGACAGCGTCGTCTCCAGCCAAGCGGCGTCCTCGCCCCTCGGCTGGCCGGAAGGCTCCTCGTCGTAGGTCCACGGGCCGCCGAACACCCAGTAGTGCAGCCGCTCGCCGCCGACGCCGAGGCCGCAGCCCGGGCCGTCGTCCGGGCCGGTGACGTATCCGTCGACCGACGTGGTGATGTTGGCCATGACCTTGCCCATCGCGCTCTCCTCGCTGCGTGCGTCAGGTTCGCCGGTGATGACCAGGCCGAGGCGACGGACTCATCGCTCGCGGTCGACGGCCCGGTCCGACGACCCGCGACGCACCGCCTGGACCACCGCGTCGACGCCGGTCCCAGCCACGGCCCGGCGCCGAGGCACGCGTCTCCGCCGCGCTCGCCGCCGGGGGACGGCTGGTCACTGACGAGCCGGCGCCCTCGTGGTGGGTGCCGGCCGACCCGGAGGGCAACGAGGCCTGCGTCGCGACGTGGATCGGCACGGACGGCAAGGGCTACCCGGAGTGACCTTGGCTCGGGCGCTCGACCGGCGAGGTCGAGTCGATGGTCGCCGAGCCGAGCACCGTCTCGCCCTGGTAGAGAACGACCGCCTGCCCGGGCGCCACCCCGCGCAGCGGCTCGTCGAGCACGACGACCACTCCACCGTCCTCGGTCCACGCGGTCCCGGGCACCGGCTCGCCGTGCGCGCGCACCTGGGCGAGGACGCGCGTCGGCGCGGTGGGCTCGTCGCCGGTCCACACCGGCCGTACGCCGCGCAGCCCCGACACGTCGAGCCGGTCGACCGTGCCGACCGTGACCGTGTGGGTGACCGGTGAGACGTCGAGCACGTAGCGCGGCCGGCCGTCCGCCGCCGGCCGGCCGATGCGCAGCCCCTTGCGCTGGCCGACCGTGAACGCGTAGGCACCGTCGTGGCTGCCGACCTCGACGCCGTCGGTGTCGACGACGGCGCCGGGTGAGTCGCCCAGCCGCGACCGGAGGAAGCCCGCCGTGTCACCGTCGGAGATGAAGCAGATGTCGTGGCTGTCCGGCTTGTCGGCCACGGCGAGTCCCCTCTCGAGCGCCTCGCGACGTACGTCCGTCTTGAGCGACGAGCCGAGCGGGAACATCGCGTGCGCGACCTGCCGCGGGGTCAGGACCCCGAGCACGTAGGACTGGTCCTTGGCGGGGTCGACCGCGCGAAGCAGCCGGCCCTCGACGACCCGTGCGTAGTGACCGGTGCAGACCGCGTCGAAGCCCATCGCCAGCGCCTTGTCGAGGACGGCGGAGAACTTCACCTTCTCGTTGCAGCGCAGGCACGGGTTGGGGGTGCGCCCGGCGGCGTACTCCGCGACGAAGGCGTCGACGACGTCCTCGCGGAACCGCTCGGCGAGGTCCCACACGTAGAACGGGATGGAGATCACGTCAGCCGCCCGGCGGGCGTCGCGGGCGTCCTCGAGCGTGCAGCAGCCGCGGGCACCGCTGCGGAACGACTGGGGGTTGCTCGACAGCGCCAGGTGTACGCCGGTGACCTCGTGACCCGCCTCGGCGGCGCGGGCCGCGGCCACCGCGGAGTCGACGCCGCCGGACATGGCGGCCAGCACCCTCACGGCACGAGCCTCATCGGGCGCCGACCTGGCCGGCCCTCCGGGCGCGCTCGACGACCGGGCCGATCTCGTCGAGCACGGCGTCGACGTCAGCGGCCGTCGAGGTGTGGCCGAACGAGAAGCGCAGCGAGCCGCGGGCCAGCGACTCGGGGACGCCCATCGCGAGCAGCACGTGGCTCGGCTGCGGCACTCCCGCCGAGCACGCGGAGCCGGTCGAGCACTCGATGCCCGCCGCGTCGAGGAGCAGGAGCAGCGCGTCGCCGTCGCACCCGGGGAACGAGAAGTGCGCGTTGCCGGGCAGCCGGTGCCCCGGGGTGAGGTCGCGGTCGCCGCCGAGCACCACGTCCGGGACGGCGGCACGCAGCCGACGGACCAGGTCGTCGCGCAGCCGCGCGCTGGTCTCGGCGCGCTCCGGCTGGAGCTTGACCGCCACCTCCGCGGCCGCGGCGAGCCCGACGATGGCCGGGGTGTCCAACGTCCCGGAGCGCACGTCCCGCTCCTGGCCGCCGCCGTGCAGGACCGGCGTGAGCTCGACGGTCCGGCGCAGCACGAGCAGGCCGACCCCGAGCGGCCCGCCGATCTTGTGGCCGGTCACGGTCATGGCGTCGAGGCCGGACGCTTCGAAGTCGACCGGCAGCGCCCCGAACGCCTGGACGGCGTCGGAGTGGATCGGCACCTCGTGGGCCCGGGCGACAGCAGCCAGCTCCGCGATCGGCTGCACGGTGCCGACCTCGTTGTTGGCCCACATGACGCTGACGAGGGCGACCGAGCCTGGGTCGGACCCGATGGACGCGTCGAGGGCCGCCGGGTCGACCCGGCCGGCGGCGTCGACCGGCAGCCACTCGACCTCGGCGCCCTCGTGCTCGGCCAGCCACAGCGCCGGGTCCATCACCGCGTGGTGCTCGACGGCGCTGGCGAGGACCCGGGTCCGGCGCGGGTCGGCGGCCCGACGGCTCCAGTAAAGGCCCTTGACGGCGAGGTTGTCCGACTCGGTGCCGCCGCCGGTGAAGAGCACCTCGCTGGGCCGGGCGCCGACGGCCGCGGCGAGCGACTCGCGGGCCTCCTCGACCAGCCGTCGGGCCGCCCGCCCGGCGGTGTGCAGGGAGGAGGGGTTGCCGACGGTACCGAGGCACCGGGTCATCGCCTCGACGGCCTCGGGGACCATCGGCGTGCTCGCCGCGTGGTCGAGGTAGTGCCGGTCGAGGTGGGGCCGGACCTGGTGGTCGCTCATCGCGCGGGCGAGTCTACGTCGCCGCCCGCGCGACGAGCGGGCTCGATCAGCCCTTGCGGGCCTTGACCTTGTCGGTGAGCGCGGGCACGACCTGGTGCAGGTCCCCTACGACGCCGTAGTCCACGAGCTCGAAGATCGGGGCCTCGGGGTCCTTGTTGATGGCCACGATCGTCTTCGAGGTCTGCATGCCGGCCCGGTGCTGGATGGCGCCGGAGATGCCGGCCGCGATGTAGAGCTGCGGACTGACCGTCTTGCCGGTCTGGCCGACCTGGTGCTGGTGCGGGTACCAGCCCGCGTCGGTGGCTGCCCGCGACGCACCCACGGCTGCACCCAGTGCGTCGGCGAGATCCTCGATCACCGAGAAGTTCTCGCCCGAGCCGACGCCACGGCCGCCGGAGACGACGATCGCTGCCTCGGACAGCTCCGGGCGCTCGCCCTTCTCCTCGACCACCCGGTCGACGATGCGCGCCGCCGTGGCCGCCTCCGAGAGCTCGACCGCAACGTCGACCCGCTCGGCAGCGCCGCTCGTCTGCTCGGCCGGGACCGAGTTGGGCCGCACCGTGACGACCGGCGTGCCGGTGCTGACCTTCGACCTGACGATCGTCGAGCCGCCGAAGACCTGCTGCTCGGCCAGGACGGCGCCGCCCTCGCCGGTCACGTCGGTCGCGTCGGTGATGACGCCCGATCCGGTCTTGAGCGCCAGCCGCGCGGCGACCTCCTTGCCGTCGGCCGACGACGCGAGCAGCACCGCGGCGGGCGAGCTGTCGGCCACGACCTTGGCCAGCACCTCGGCGACCGGGGCCACCAGGTGGTCGACCAGCTCAGGTGCGTCGGCGACGTACACCTTGCTCGCGCCGTACGCCGCCAGCGACTCCTTCGCGGCGTCGAAGCCGGGGCCGACCAGGACGGCCGCGGGCTCGCCGAGCCGGGCCGCCAGCGTCAGCAGCTCGAAGGTGACCTTCTTCACCTCGCCGTCGGTGTGCTCGACGAGCACCAGGACCTCTGCCATGTCGTGTCTCCTCCGGCTCTCAGACGAACTTCTTGGACGCGAGGAAGTCGAGGAGCTTGTCCGCCCCGTCGCCCCCCTCGTCCTTGACGACGGTGCCGGCCTGCCGGGGCGGCGCGGCCTCGAACGACTCGACGGCGCTCCACGCGCCGCCCAGGCCGACGTCACCGGGCTCGATGCCGAGGTCGGAGAGCGAGAGCGTCTCGACCGGCTTCTTCTTCGCCGCCATGATCCCCTTGAACGACGGGTAGCGCGGCTCGTTGATCTTCTCGACGACACTGACGACGGCCGGCAGCGACGCCTCGACCACGGTGTAGCCGTCGTCGGTCAGCCGCTTGACCGACACCGTGCCGTCGCCGACCGTGACCTCCTTGGCGAACGTCAGCTGCGGGCGGCCGAGACGCTCGGCGAGCATCGCCGGCACGACGCTCATCCGCGCGTCGGACGACTCGGAGCCGAGCAGCACCAGGTCGACGTCACCCAGGTGATCGACGGCCTTGGCGAGGGCGAGCGACGTGGCGATCGCGTCGGACCCGTGCAGCGCGTCGTCGACGATGTGCACCGCCTTGTCGGCGCCCATCGACAGCGCCTTGCGCACCGTCTCGGTCGCCGCGTCGGGACCCATGCAGAGAATCGTCACCTCGCCGCCCTGGGCCTCCTGGATCGTGAGGGCCTCCTCGACGGCGTACTCGTCCATCTCGTTCATCACCGGGTCGGTCGCGGCCCGGTCGAGGGTGGAGTCGGACGGGTCGAGCTTCTTCTCCGACCAGGTGTCGGGGACCTGCTTGACGCAGACGACGATGTTCATTGCGGGCGCATCTCCTGCTCTGGCGGCTGCCGTTCCGGCGGTGCTGGCCTCACCCTGCCAGCCGCGCTCGCACGCGGCCGACGCGGGTTCGGACGTTGCGTCTCGATGCCATGTTACCCGCCAGTAGCACGCCGGAACGGGGCCCCCGCCCATGTCGGCGGGAGCGCCGGTTCCGGGAAGCTGGGAGTCGCTGGCCCGCCTGCTCCCGGGGGAAGATCAGCACGCAGTCTTCGGGGATCAGCCAGATGGGTGCAGTGAACGGACTCTGTGACGCTTGCGACACGAATGCAACCGTCAAGGAGCCCGCCCGGAACATCCACATAGATTCCGGCGCGTCGCGGTCGTGCCAGGCACGACTGTCGGTCGCCCCGCGGGCTCCGGTGTGCGACGCTCGCCGACCGTGACGGACTCCGCCGCACCAGCCCCCGCGCTCACCGGTGAGCGGACGTTGCCCGGGATCTGGCACGAGAACTACTGGTTCCGGCGCCACGAGGCGGGCTACCGGTGGGCTGTGACCATCCTTGGGACGGGCGCCCGGGGGATCGTCGTCGAGGCCGGGGTCGGGGAGGGGTACGGCGCCGCGATGCTCGCGCGTGCAGGAGCCGGCCAGGTGCTCGGTCTCGACCTGAACCTGCCGACGCTGCGCCACCTGAAGGCGTCCCAACCCGGCATCGCCGCCGCCGGGGCCAACCTGGTCGCGCTCCCCCTCGCCGACCGCGCCGTCGACGTCGTGGTCAGCGCGCAGACCGTCGAGCACCTGTGGGACCAGGACCGCTTCGTCGCCGAGTGCGCGCGCGTGCTACGGCCAGGCGGGCGGCTGCTGCTCACCACCCCGAACCGGCGGACCTTCCCGTCCGGCAACCCGTTCCACAGCCGCGAGCTCGACGCCACCGAGGTCACCGACCTGGTGGCCGGGCACCTCGAGGTGGACGCCGTCCAAGGTCTGCACCACGGGCGTCGGTTGCACGACATCGATGCGGCGGAGGGCGACGCAGGCGGGATCGTCACCGCTCAGCTCGCGACGACGTACGACCGCTGGCACCCGCACCTCGCGGACGCGGTGCGCTCGGTCGCCGCGGACGACTTCGCCGTCGGGCCGGCCGACGGGTGTCTCGACCTGCTGCTGGTCGCGACCCGGCGGTGAGCCCACCCCCGGTCGGGACGCTCTGCGTCGTCCTGCACACCCACCTGCCGTGGCTCGCCGGGCACGGCACCTGGCCGGTCGGTGAGGAGTGGCTGCACCAGGCCTGGTCGTCGTCCTACCTGCCCCTGGTCGAGGTGTTGCACGGGCTGGCCGACGAGGGGCGCGGCGACCTCGTGTCGCTCGGCATCACCCCGACCCTCGCCGCCCAGCTGGACGACCCCGGGTGCCTGCGCGAGCACCACGCCTGGCTGGCCCGCTGGCAGCTGCGCGCCGAGGAGCTCGCCGTCGGGACCCGTGACCCCCACCTCCGCGTGGCCGCGTCGCGGGAGTGGCGGGCAGCCGCCGGTGCCACCAGGGCCTTCGAGCGACGCTGGCGGCACGGCGGCTCGGCCGCCCTGCGCCCGCTCGTCGACGCAGGGACCGTCGAGCTGCTCGGCGGGCCGGCCACGCACCCGGTGCTCCCCCTGCTGCCGGGCAGCCTCGCCGGTGCCGCCGTCACAGCAGGCCTGGACGACGCAGCGGTCCGGCTCGGCCGGCGGCCCGGGGGCATCTGGGTGCCGGAGTGCGCAGTCGCCCCCGGCCTGCAGGACGTCCTCGATGAAGCCGGCGTCTCGCACCTGATGGTCGAGGAGGCGACGCTGCGCGCGGCCGGGCGGGGCACCGACCGGCTCTGGTGGTGGGGCGGCGTCCTCGTCGCGGGCCGCGACCTCGCGCTGACCGACCGGGTGTGGTCGTCGCGCTCCGGCTACCCGTCCGGGCCGGACTACCAGGACTTCCACCACCTCGACGAGGGCTCCGGCTTCCGGGTATGGCGGGTGACGGACCCGACCAAGCCGGACAAGGCCGGCTATGACCCCGACCGGGCCGCAGCGGCCGTTTCCCGCGACGCCGTCGCGTTCGCCGGCGCGGTGCGCGAGCGGCTGCTGGACCGGCGCCGGCGCGGCGAGGAGCCGCTCGCGGTGGTCGCGTGGGACACCGAGCTGTTCGGCCACTGGTGGCACGAGGGCCCGCAGTTCCTCGCGCAGGCGCTGCGCTTGCTGCCCGAGGCCGGCGTCCGGGTAGCGACGCTGGGCCGGGTCGCCGCCGAGCAGGCGGGGCGCGCCCCGGAGGTCGACCTGCCGACCGGGTCCTGGGGTCACGGCAAGGACCTGGGGCTCTGGGCCGGCCCCGCGGTCGCGGACCTGCGGGCCGACCAGCAGGCCGTGGCGGCGGAGCTCCTGTCGGCCGTACGTCCGTCAGCCCGCCCGGGAGCGCACCGTGACCGCCGGCTGGACGCCATGACGCGGGAGGCGCTGCTGCTGCACGCCAGCGACTGGGCCTTCATGGTGTCGCGGGACAGCGCGGCCGGCTACGCGCTGGACCGGCACGTGGGCCACCTCTCTGCGTTCCGGGCCCTGGCCGCCGGGCAGCAGCCGGCGACGACCCACCCGCCGGCGCACCTCCCGGCACCGGTGCCGAACGTCGTCGTGCCCCACCTGGACGCCCGGACGCTGGTGGACGGCCTTGTCGCGGACGAGGCATGAGGCGCAGGATCGACGGGCAGAAGGAGGTGTCACCGCCCACCGCCCACACGTCCGCCGAGGTGCCCCGTGAGTCGACTCGTCGCCCTGCTCGTGCTGACCGCAGCCTTCGCGCCGGCGGCGGTGATGGGCGCCCTGCCGGTCGTCGCACCGGTGCTCATCGTGCTGGCCGGCGTGGCGATGGCGGTCATGGCCTTCGACTCCGGGCCGACGCCCGAGCCCGCGCGGGTCGAGACCGTCAGCGAGCCCGTCCAGCAGCAGTGACCGCGCGCGCCTTGCGGGCCATGTCGGCCAGCGCGGCGCGCTCCGCCGCCGCCGTCTCGTAGGCCGCCCGCCGGTCGCGCACCACCCGGCCCGGCACCCCTGCGACGACGCTGTAGGCCGGCACCGTGCCGCGCACCACGGCGTGCGCCGCGACCACGGTCCCCTCCCCGACGTCTGCCCCGCGCAGCACCGAGGACTTCACCCCCAGCCACACGTCGTCGCCGATGCGCACCGGGGTCTTGGCGATCCCCTGGTCCTTGATCGGCAGCTCGAGCTGGTCGAAGCGGTGGTCGAAGTCGCACACGTAGACCCAGTCCGCGACGATGCACTGGGCCCCGACGTGCAGGTCCAGGTAGCAGTTGAGGGTGTTCTCCCGGCCGAGCACCGTCTTGTCGCCGATGCGCAGGGTGCCCTCGTGGGCCCGCAGCCGGTTGCCGTCCCCGAGGTGCACCCAGCGTCCCAGCACAATGCGACCGTAGCCCTTGCGCGCGGACAGCTCGACGCCCTTGCCCAGGTAGACCATCCCCTCGGTCACCACCTGCGGGTGCAGGAGCCGCAGCCGGAGGAAGCGCCAGTAGCGCACCAGGTGGTACGGCGTGAAGGCGCGGTGCCGCCACGCCCAGCGCAGGCTGCGCGGCGACAGGAACCGGCGCAGGGGCACCTGCCGCGGGTCCTGACGCCGACGGCTCATGCCGCCTTGGTCCCGGTGACGAGCACGTTGTAGAAGAGCTGTTGCGGCAGCACCCGCGACAGCCCGCGGTCGACCGCGGACAGCCGCTGCCACGACCGGTAGGCGAACATCGCCCAGCCCCAGCCCAGCCGCTCGGGGTTGACCGCCGCCTCGATGGTGCGCACCGGCCAGCCGAGGAACGCCGCGGTGAGCTCCTCGGTCGCGGTCCGCACGTCGACCGCGCCGGCGCGCAGCGCCGTCCTGGCCAGCTCCGCCGGGTCGAACGTGTGCAGGTCCACCACCGACTCGAGAGCCGCGGCCCGCGACGACGCGGCGAGCTCCTCACGCGGCCGGGCCCAGCGGTCCCGCAGCGGCGCGAGGTGCGTCAGCCAAGTCGTCGCCGACCAGGTCAGCCGGCCGAGCCGGCGGGCGTACCAGTCACCGAGGTTCGTCGGCTCGCCCGCGAAGACGAACCGCCCACCGGGCCGCAGCACCCGCAGCACCTCACGGAGCGCGAGCTCGACGTCGGGGACGTGGTGCAGCACGGCGTGCCCGACGACGAGGTCCATCGAGTGGTCGTCGTAGGGGATCGACTCGGCGTCGGCGACCCGGCCGTCCACGTCGAGGCCCAGGCTCTCGGCGTTGCGCACCGCGGCGTCAACCATGCCGGGCGAGAGGTCGGTGACGTGACCTCTCGCGGCGACGCCGGCCTGCATCAGGTTGAGCAGGAAGAAGCCGGTGCCGCTGCCCAGCTCGAGCGCCTCGCCGTAGGGCCAGCCGGCCGTGCCGGCGACAGCCTGGAAACGGCCGCGGGCGTAGTCGATGCAGCGTTCGTCGTAGGAGATCGACCACTTCTCGTCGTAGGACGACGCCTCCCAGTCGTGGTAGAGCACGTTCGCCAGCTTGGGGTCGCCCCACGCGCGCTCGACGTCAGCAGCGGTCGGCCCGCGCTCGACGTCAGCAGCGGTCGGCCCGCCGGTCGGCCCGTCGGTCGGCTCGTCGGTCGGCACGGACATGTCAGCGACCCTGGAAGACGGCCTTGCCCGGGCCGTCGGCCACGAACGACTCCATCCCGGTGCGCCGGTCCTCGGTCGCGAAGAGCCCGGCGAACTGCAGGCGCTCCACCTCGAGGCCGGTGTCCAGGTCGGACTCCAGGCCGCGGTCGACCGCCTCCTTCGCCGCGCGCAGCGCCAGTGCCGGTCCCCCGACGAAGCGCGCCGCCATCTCCCGGGCGGCGGCGTAGACCTCGTCGGCGGGCACCACCCGGTCGACCAGCCCGATCCGCAGCGCCTCGTCCGCCGCCACGAACCGCCCCGAGAAGATGATGTCCTTGGCCCGCGACGGTCCGACCAGCCGCGGCAGCCGCTGGGTGCCGCCGGCGCCGGGGATCACGCCCAGCAGGATCTCCGGCTGGCCCAACTTGGCGTTCTCGCCGCAGATCCGGAAGTCCGCGCAGAGGGCGAGCTCGCAGCCCCCACCGAGCGCGTAGCCGGTCACCGCGGCCACCACCGGCTTGGGGATGCGCGCGACGGCCGTGAAGGACGACTGCAGCGCACCCGACCGCTCGACCATGTCGGCGTAGGACATGGTCGTCATCTCCTTGACGTCGGCGCCGGCCGCGAAGACCTTCTCGCCGCCGTAGAGGACGACCGCGTGGACCTCGCGGTCCGCCGACGCGGCGGCCGCCACGGCCCTGATCTCCTCCTGCACCTGCACGTCGAGCGCGTTCATCGGCGGCCGGTCGATACGGATCGTGCCGATCCCGTCCTGGACCTCGAGACGGACCAGCTCTCCCGGTGATGACGTCATGGTCGCCGAGGGTAGCCACGCGCCAGGCCGCTAGCGTGACCAGGTGAGCCACCGCGCGCCGACCGAGTGGGGCCTCCCCGGCACCGGTCTGGTGCCTGCGCTGGGCGCCGCGCCGGGCCCTCACGGGACCCACTTCGCGGTTTGGTCCCGCGGCGACGCCGTCGAGGTGGTCCTGCCCGACGAGGACGGGCATCCGGCACACCCGATGGAGCGCGGCCGCGACGGGGTGTGGACCACCCTGCTGCCATGGGTGCGGCCCGGCGACCGCTACGGCTACCGAGTCCACGGCCCCTGGGATCCTGTGCATGGCCACCGGTTCGACCCCGGCGAGGTGCTCGTCGACCCGTACGCCAGGGCTATCGACGGCGCCTGGTCGGTGGTGGTCGACGGGCGCTTCGACTGGGGCGACGACCGGTCACCGCAGGTGCCGTGGGTCGACACCGTGGTCTACGAGCTGCACGTGCGCGGCTTCACCCGACTGCACCCGGCGGTCCCGGCAGAGCTCCGTGGGACGTACGCCGGGCTCGCCCACCCGGACTCGGTCGGCCACCTCCTCGACCTCGGTGTCACCACCCTCGAGCTGCTCCCGGTGCACGAGTCGCGCACCGAGCCGGAGATCCGGCGCCGCGGCCTGACGAACTACTGGGGCTACAGCACCCTCGGCTTCTTCGCGCCGCACGCGGGCTACGCGGCGAGCGGGTCGCGGGGCGAGCAGGTGACCGAGTTCCGGCAGATGGTGCGCGACCTGCACGCCGCCGGGCTCGAGGTCGTGGTCGACGTCGTCTACAACCACACCTGCGAGGGGGGCTCCGACGGACTGACGCTGAGCTGGCGGGGTCTGGACAACGAGGCGTACTACCGGCTGCGCCACGACGGCTCGTTCGAGGACGTGACCGGCTGCGGCAACTCGCTCGACCTGCGCCACCCCCGGTGCCTGGCCATGGCCATGGACTCGCTGCGCTACTGGGTGCAGGAGATGCACGTCGACGGCTTCCGCTTCGATCTCGCCCCCACGCTCGCCCGGGGCAGCACCGGCTTCGACGCTGCCGGGACGTTCCTGGCCGTCGTCGGGCAGGACCCGGTCGTGTCCCGGGTCAAGCTGGTGGCCGAGCCGTGGGACGTCGGGCCTGGCGGCTACCAGCTCGGGTCCTTCCCGGCACCGTGGGCCGAGTGGAACGACCGGTTCCGCGACACCGTGCGACTGGCCTGGCTCGGCGGGCGCGGTCGGGCTCGCGGCGGGCTTCGCGACCTCGGCTACGCGCTGTCCGGGTCGTCCGACGTCTTCGAGGCCGGTGGACGTGGCCCGTTGGCCTCGGTCAACTTCGTCACCGCGCACGACGGTTTCACCCTGCGAGACCTCGTGTCGTACGACCACAAGCACAACGAGGCCAATCTCGAGGACGGGCGCGACGGCCACGACGGCAACCACAGCTGGAACTGCGGGGTGGAGGGCGGGACCGACGACCCGGCCGTGCTGGCACTGCGACGGCGGCTGTCGCGCGACCTGTTGGCGACCCTGCTGCTCGCGACCGGGGTGCCGATGCTCACCGCCGGCGACGAGGTCGGGCGCACCCAGCGCGGCAACAACAACGCCTACTGCCTCGACGACGAGACCACCTGGGTGTCCTGGGCGCACGAGCCGTGGCAGCGCGACCTCTACTCGTGGACCCGCGCGCTGGTGGCGCTGCGCCGCGAGCACCCGGTGCTGCGGCACGACGCCTACTTCGAGGGCCGGTCGGCCCACGCCGACGGGGTCAAGGACCTCGCGTGGTTCTCACCGGAGGGCGAGGAGATGTCGGCCGAGCACTGGTTCGACCACGACCGGCAGGTGCTCGGCATGTACCTCGCCGGCCGGCACGACGCGGACGCCCCGCTGCTGGTGCTGCTCAACACCGGGACGGCCGAGCAGCAAGTGCGGCTGCCCGGCGGCCCGTGGGCCCGGCGCTACGACACGCTGCTGGACACCGCGGACGAGCAGCCGGTGGCCGGGCCGTCGCACGACGCCGGCCACATCGTCGTGCTGGCGCCCCGGACGGCCCGGGTGCTGCTCGCCCACCGCTGACCGCGGCGGCGGCCAGACACGAGACCAACTGTGCGTTGACACACCGCACCGTCGGCGTGTGCGGTGTGTCCTCGCACAGTCGAGAGGGTGCTAGCGCAGGACGCCGCTGTCCATCCCGACCGCCTCGGCCGGCAGGGTCGCCAGGCCGAGCTCACCTGGGCCGGTCGTCAGGCGGTGCCGCGGCACGATGCGCGCCGTGTAGCCGAACGGGCCGGGCCGGTCGAGCTTGACCTCGCCGACGTAGCGGTGGCGGCTGCCCTCGTAGGCCTCGTCGTGGCGCAGCGACAGCGTCGTCGAGTCGGCCAGCCGGTCGGTGTCGTCGACCCGGCCGTAGACCACCTGCACGTCGACGTCGCCCGGTCCGAGGTCGCCGAGGGAGACGAACGCCCGGACGTCCAGCGTGCTGCCGACCTCCGGGGTGTCGGCGACCCCGGACGACTCGACGTGGTCGACCCGCACCGAGGACCAGGCCGCGCGGACCTTCGACTTCCAGGCGGCGAGCTCCTTGGCGCCGGCGTAGGTGCCGTCCAGCGCGCGGAACGACCCGGCGGCCGGTGCGTAGAGCGCCAGCACGTAGTCGCGCACCATGCGGGTCGCCAGCACCCGCGGGCCGAGCGTGCGCAGCGTGTGGCGAACCATCTCGATCCAGCGCGTCGGGTGGCCCTCGGCGTCGCGGTCGTAGAACAGCGGCCCGACGGTGTTCTCGAGCAGGTCGTAGAGCGCGGCCGCTTCGAGGTCGTCGCGGTGGTCGGGGTCGGTCACCCCGTCGGCGGTCGGGATGGCCCAGCCGTTGTGGCCGTCATACATCTCGTCCCACCACCCGTCGAGGACCGACAGGTTCAGGCAGCCGTTGAGCGCGGCCTTCATGCCCGATGTGCCGCAGGCCTCGAGGGGCCGCAGGGGGTTGTTGAGCCACACGTCGCAGCCCGGGTAGAGCGCCTGGGCCATCGCGATGTCGTAGTTGGGCAGGAACACGATGCGGTGCCGCACCCCGACCTGGTCGGCGAAGCGGACCAGCTCCTGGATCAGCTTCTTGCCGCCGTCGTCGGCGGGGTGGGCCTTGCCGGCGATGACCAGCTGGATCGGCCGCTCGGGGTGGCGCAGCAGGGCGGTCAGCCGCTCCGGGTCGCGCAGCATCAGGGTCAGCCGCTTGTACGACGGGACCCGGCGGGCGAAGCCGATGGTGAGCACCTCGGGGTCGAGCACGCCGTCGACCCAGCCGAGCTCGGCCTCGCTCGCGCCGCGCTGCAGCCAGGAGGCCCGGACCCGCTTGCGCACGTCGTCGACCAGCCGGGCCCGCAGGATGCCGCGGACCCGCCAGATGTCGTTGTCCGGGACCGCCTGCACGTCCTCCCACGCCCCGGGCTCGGTAGGGCTGGCCACCGTCTCCGGCGGCGCCAGCTCGAACACCTCGGGCGCCACCCAGGTCGGCGCGTGCACGCCGTTGGTGATGTAGCCGATCGGCACCTCGGGCTCGTCGAAGCCCGGCCACAGCTTCGCGAACATGTCGCGCGCCACGTGGCCGTGCAGCTCGGAGACCCCGTTGGCCCGCTGGGCCAGGCGGAAGCCCATGACGGCCATGTTGAAGACGCTGCGGTCGCCACCGTCGTAGTCCTCGGCGCCGAGGGCGAGCACCCGGTCCACCGGCACGCCCGGACAGGCGTTGTCGCCGCCGAAGTGCTGGGCCACCAGGTCACGCGAGAACCGGTCGATGCCGGCGGGCACCGGGGTGTGGGTGGTGAACAGCGTCGCGGACCGGGCCGCCTCGACCGCCTCGTCGAAGGCGAGCCCGGCCTCCTCGGTCAGCTCGCGGATGCGCTCGACGCCGAGGAACCCGGCGTGGCCCTCGTTGGTGTGGAAGACCTCGGGAGCCGGCGAACCGGTCAGTCGGCTGAAGGCACGCAGCGCCCGCACGCCGCCGATGCCCAGCAGCATCTCCTGCAGCAGGCGGTGCTCGCTGCCGCCGCCGTAGAGGCGGTCGGTGACCTCGCGCTCGGCCGGAGCGTTGTCCTCGACGTCGGAGTCGAGCAGCAGCAGGGGCACCCGGCCGACCTGCGCCTTCCACACCGCAGCGGTCAGGGTGCGGCCGCCGGGCAGGCCGACGCGGACGTTGAGCGGGCTGCCGTCGGGCTCGCGGAGCAGCGAGATCGGCAGGCCGATCGGGTCGAGGACCGGGTAGCGCTCCTGCTGCCAGCCCTCCCGGGACAGCGACTGCGCGAAGTACCCGGACCGGTAGAGCAGGCCGACGCCGACGATCGGCACCCCGAGGTCGCTCGCCGCCTTGAGGTGGTCGCCGGCCAGGATGCCGAGGCCGCCGCTGTACTGCGGCAGGACGGCGGTGATGCCGAACTCCGGCGAGAAGTAGGCGATCGCCCCCGGCAGGGCGGCCGGGTCCTCGGCGGTGCGCTGCTGGTACCAGAGGTCGTCGGCCAGGTAGTGGTGCAGGTCGGTCGAAGCCTCACCCACCCGGCGCACGACGTCGGGGTCGTCGGCCAGGCCGGTCAGCCGCTCCGGGCCGAGCTCGCCGAGCAGCGCGACCGGGTCGCCGCCGACCTGGTTCCACAGCGCGGGGTCGAGGCTCTCGAAGAGCGCCTTGGTCGGCGAGTGCCAGGACCAGCGCAGGTTGAGCGCCAGCTCACCCAGGGGCTCCAGCGCCGGGGGCAGGACGGTGCGGACGGTGAACCGACGGATGGCCTTCACCGGCCGAACGATACTGGCGGGAACGCGGTGTGTGCGCCGGGCAGCAACGTGGGTAGGTTCGGCCCCGATGATCGGTCGCATCCCCATCCTGGACGTGCAGCCTGCCGAAGGCTGCGGTCGCTGGCCCGCCAAGGCGGTCGTCGGCGAGACCTTCACGGTCAGCGCCACCGTTTTCCGCGAGGGCCACGACATGGTCTCGGCGGACGTGGTGCTGCGCGACCCGAAGGGACGCAAGGGACCTTTCACCAGGATGCGTCCGGGCGCCCCGGGGACCGACCGCTGGCACGCGGAGGTCACTCCGACCGGCCCCGGCAGCTGGTCGTTCACGGTGGAGGCCTGGAGCGACCCGCTCGGCACCTGGCGTCACGACGCCACGATCAAGATCGACGCAGGGGTCGACGTCGAGCTGATGCTCGAGGAAGGCGCCCGGGTGATGGAGCGGGCCGCGGCCGCGCCGCGTCCGGCATCCGGAGGGCGGGCGCTGCTGGACGCCGCGACGGCCCTCCGCGACACGTCCCGGCCGGTGCCGGCCCGGCTCGCGGCCGCCTCCGCGCCGGAGGTCGAGGAGACCCTCGCCGCCCAGCCGCTGCGCGAGCACGTCTCGGCGAGCGACCGGATGCCGCTGTGGGTCGACCGGGAGCGTGCGCTCTACGGCTCCTGGTACGAGCTCTTCCCCCGCTCGGAGGGCGCGCACGTCGACCCGGCCACCGGGGCGCTGGTGAGCGGGACCTTCCGCACCGCGATGGAGCGGCTGCCCGCCGTCCGGGACATGGGCTTCGACATCGTCTACCTGCCGCCGGTACACCCGATAGGCCGCACCAACCGCAAGGGCCCCAACAACACGCTCTCTCCGGGCCCGCACGACGTCGGGTCGCCGTGGGCCATCGGCGCCGCCGAGGGCGGGCACGACGCGGTCCACCCCGACCTGGGCACGGTCGACGACTTCGACGCCTTCGTGGCCCGGGCCGGGGAGCTCGGCCTCGAGGTCGCCCTGGACCTGGCGCTGCAGGCCGCCCCCGACCACCCCTGGGTGACCAGCCACCCCGAGTGGTTCACCGTGCTCGCCGACGGCACGATCGCCTACGCCGAGAACCCGCCCAAGAAGTACCAGGACATCTACCCGGTCAACTTCGACCGCGACCCCGAAGGCATCTACGCCGAGGTCCTGCGGGTGGTGCGGCACTGGATGGACCACGGCGTGCGGATCTTCCGGGTCGACAACCCGCACACCAAGCCGGTGAGCTTCTGGGCCTGGCTGATCAGCGAGGTCCGCCGGTCCGACCCCGACGTGATCTTCCTCGCCGAGGCGTTCAGCCGGCCGGCGATGATGCAGACCCTGGCCCGGGTGGGCTTCCACCAGTCCTACACGTACTTCACCTGGCGCAACGAGAAGTGGGAGCTGGAGGAGTACCTCACGGAGCTGACCCAGCGCACCGGCCACTTCCTGCGGCCCAACTTCTTCGTCAACACCCCGGACATCCTGCACGCCTACCTGCAGTACGGCGGGCCGCCCGCCTTCAAGGTCAGGGCCGTCCTGGCGGCGACCCTCTCGCCCACCTACGGCGTCTACGCCGGCTACGAGCTCTACGAGCACGTCGCACTCCGGCCGGGCAGCGAGGAGTACCTCGACACCGAGAAGTTCCAGCTCCGTCCGCGCGACTGGGCCGCCGCGGAGGCCGAGGGGCGCACCCTGGCGCCGTACCTCACCCGTCTCAACCAGGTGCGCCGCGCGCACCCGGCGCTGCAGCGACTGCGCAACCTGAGCTTCCACCACGCCGACAGCGACCAGATCGTCTGCTACAGCAAGACCGAGCACGTCGGTGACGGCGAGGACACGCTCATCGTCGTCGTGAACCTCGATCCGCACGGGGCCCGCGAGACAACGGTCCGGCTCGACATGCCGGCCCTGGGACTGGAGTGGGACGACACCATGGCCGTGCACGACGAGCTGACCGGCGACACCTACGTGTGGGGCAACGAGAACTACGTGCGCCTCGACCCGTTCGTCGAGCCTGCCCACGTCTTCACCGTGCGGAGCCGGCGCTCCGGCGGGGAGGCGGCGGACCGGTGACCGACGATCTGCTGGAGCCCACCGGCGTCCCGGCGATCGACAACTTCGCCGACGTCCCCGACTCGCAGCGCGACCCGCACTGGTACAAGCGTGCGGTCTTCTACGAGGTCCTCGTCCGCTCCTTCAAGGACAGCAACGGGGACGGCACCGGCGACCTCGCCGGCCTGATCGACAAGCTCGACTACATCCAGTGGCTGGGTGTCGACTGCATCTGGTTGCCGCCGTTCTTCAAGTCTCCGCTGCGCGACGGCGGCTACGACGTGAGCGACTACGCAGACGTGCTGCCGGAGTTCGGCACCATCGGCGACTTCGTGGAGTTCGTCGACGCGGCGCACGCCCGCGGCATCCGGGTGATCGTCGACTTCGTCATGAACCACACGTCCGACCAGCACCCGTGGTTCCAGTCGTCGCGGACCGACCCGGACGGCCCCTACGGCGACTTCTACGTCTGGGCCGACAACGACGAGGCCTACTCGGACGCCCGGGTCATCTTCGTCGACACCGAGTCGTCGAACTGGACCTTCGACCCGGTCCGCAAGCAGTACTTCTGGCACCGGTTCTTCAGCCACCAGCCGGACCTGAACTTCGAGAACCCCCGCGTCCAGGAGGCGGTGATCGAGGCGCTGAAGTTCTGGCTGGACCTCGGCATCGACGGCTTCCGGCTCGACGCCGTGCCCTACCTCTTCGAGGAGGAGGGCACCAACTGCGAGAACCTCCCGGCTACCCACGAGTTCCTCAAGCGGGTGCGCAAGGAGGTGGACGCTCTCTACCCCGACCGCGTCATGCTGTGCGAGGCCAACCAGTGGCCGGGCGACGTCGTCGAGTACTTCGGCAACGACGGCGACGAGTGCCAGATGGCGTTCCACTTCCCGGTCATGCCCCGGCTGTTCATGGGCGTGCGACGGGAGTCGCGCTACCCGATCTCCGAGATCATGGCCCAGACGCCGAGCATCCCGAACAACTGCCAGTGGGGCATCTTCCTGCGCAACCACGACGAGCTGACCCTCGAGATGGTCACCGACGAGGAGCGGGACTACATGTGGGCGGAGTACGCCAAGGACCCCCGCATGAAGGCCAACATCGGCATCCGCCGGCGGCTGGCCCCGCTGCTCGAGAACGACCGCAACCAGCTGGAGCTCTTCACCGCGCTGCTGCTCTCGCTGCCCGGGTCGCCGGTCCTCTACTACGGCGACGAGATCGGGATGGGCGACAACATCTGGCTCGGCGACCGCGACGGGGTGCGCACGCCGATGCAGTGGACGCCGGACCGCAACGCCGGCTTCTCCACCAGCAACCCGGGCCAGCTGTACCTGCCCGCGATCATGGACCCCATCTACGGCCACCAGGTCACCAACGTCGAGGCCCAGCTCGCCAGCTCGACCTCTCTGCTGCACTG